>JANMVC010000247.1:0-7903 GCA_031392315.1 Pyrinomonadaceae bacterium
CAGCCGTTCGTTCAAAAACGACTCGACCGCGCCCTTTACATCCGAATTGAGTTTACCTTTGGTTTGTCCTTCAAACTGTGGCTGCGGCAGCTTTACGGAAATTACCGCCACCAGCCCTTCGCGCACGTCGTCGCCGGAGAGCGAGCCTTTGAAATTCTTGGCTAACCCGGACGACTGCGCGTAGGCGTTGATGGTTCTGGTAAACGCCGAGCGAAAACCCGAGAGGTGTGTGCCGCCATCGACGGTGTTGATGTTGTTGGCAAACGAATAGACCTTTTCGTCGTAGCCGTCGTTGTATTGAATGGCTACTTCAATCGATAAGGCATCGCCTTCTTTTTCGAAATAGAGTGGCTTGTCGTGCAGGGTAGACTTGTTCTTGTTCAGATGCTTGACGAATTCCGCGATGCCGCCCTTGTAGTAAAACTCGTGGGCCTTCTCCGGCACTTCGCGCTCGTCTTTGATCGTGATGCGAATGCCTTTGTTGAGAAAAGCCTTCTCTCGCAAGCGCTCCGACAGTTTGTCAAAACTGAAAACGGTGTGATCGAAGATCTGGCCATCCGGCTTGAAGGTGATCTTGGTGCCGCGCTTTTTCGTCTTACCGGTTTGCTCCAGCCGGGCCACGGCAATCCCGCGCACGTAGTCCTGCTCGTACGTCTTGTTGTCCCGCCAAATTTCCAGGTGCAGCGTCTCAGAAAGGAAGTTGACGCAGGAAACGCCCACGCCGTGAAGACCGCCGGAAACCTTGTAAGCGTTTGAGTCAAACTTGCCGCCCGCGTGAAGCTTGGTCATAACCACCTCAGCGGCTGACTTTCGTTCCTTCTTCATCTCATCGACCGGAATGCCGCGGCCGTTGTCGACGACGGTAATCGAATCATCGAGATGGATGGTTACGTCAACGGTGTCGCAGTATCCAGCGAGGGCTTCGTCGATAGAATTGTCAACAACCTCGTAAACCAAATGATGCAGACCGATCTCGCCGGTCGACCCGATATACATCGCGGGCCGCTTCCGGACCGCCTCGCGGCCTTCCAAGACGGCAATCGAAGACGAGTCGTAGGTCTGGGTTTTCTTTCCTGTAATAGTTCCTGCTGTTGACAATTCCTTCTCCTTCTTGCGCTTCAACAAATCGACCGTGTCATTTACGTCCATGGCAAATCGCTTACTTAGTTTGTGGGCTCGTGGACAATCTCAGTCGGAGCCGCAGCAGTCGAGAAAGTGATTCTTTTTAGCTCGGCTGAGACGGCTTTGCCTTCGACAATCTCGTGTACGTTTGCTTTGGAAAGGAACCCTTCGAGGTGGCTTCTTTTCGACGTGGTAATGAATGTCTGGGTGCGGCCTTCAAGGTACTCCAAAAGACTTCTTATTCGCTTTTCATCCAACTCCGCATCGACATCGTCAACGAGGAAAAGTGGATAATCACCATGCCAGGAATTATACACGGAAATCGCCGCTAAGTCTAATAGTAACAATGCACTACGCTGTTGACCGGAACTACCGTAAACGCGCGTTTCCCGGCCAGCTAAATGGATGTGGAGATCGTCCTTGTGCGGCCCGATCAGCGCGCGCCCGGCGGCGGCTTCCGCGGGCAGCCGAAGCTGTAAACGCTCTCTCAGAAGGCCTTCGTAGTCTCCAATGTCGCCCTTGCTTTCAAGGGTGGATGAGTAGCGCACGTGCATTTCCGCCGGCTCAAACAGGTTCCGCTCCAGGGCTGCGTTGATTCGCTCCGTGTAGTCAGTGCGGGCTCCATGAATTTCAGTCCCCAACTGCACTAACTGATCGTTCCATGGCGCCAGCAGATCCGCTGTCTCTTCAAGGCGCAACTCGCGCTCGATCGAGTCTTGCAGTATTCGGTTTTTTTGTTTGATTACCTTGTTGTAGTCGGTGACTGTGTGGACATACGCAGGTCTTAATGAGAAGACTCCGCGATCGAGAAAATGCCGCCGCGCCTCTGGCATTCCTCGCACCACCTCAAGCTGATCAGCCGTGAAAGCAAACACCTGAAGATGGCCCAGGTAGCTCGCCAGCGGCTCACGCTTTCCGTTTATCCAAATCGCCTTCGTGTTTTCTTTCAGGGTGACGCGCAGTTCTCGATGTAGGTCGTTACCGCTTGAAACCTGACCTTGGACAAACGCGGTGTCCTCGCCGAATCTGATCGATTCCTGGAGGCGTGGGGTGCGAAAGGATTTTGTTCTTGAGAGGGTGTAAATAGCTTCGAGCCAGTTGGTTTTACCCTGGCCATTGTGACCGTGGATGATGTTGAGTCCGGGTCCCCAGAAGATTTTGCCGTCGAGGTTTCTAAAGTTATTTACTTCGACAAAATCCAGGATCATTGCGAGATTTTAACACACCGACCTACGGAGCCACGCCCATCTGCTAACAGCAGCACTCATTATCGTCAAAGAGGTCTCTCGGGTATCGAATCATCCCGATCTTGAGGGCGGTCAGATCAGATGCGCATCGGCATCACCACATATTTGTAGTCATACTCGCCACCTTCGGCCGGACGTAACTGCGCCTGCGAGTTACCGTCTTTGAATTCAAACGCTACTCTCCCTTCGCCAATCACATTCAGAAAATCCTGCAGATATTGCGCGTTGAAACCGATGTCGGTTTCCTCGCCGCTGTAGTCAGTCTGGACAGATTCGCTGGCTTCACCTTCCTCCGCATTCTGCGAGCTAATCACGAGTTGATTTGGTTCCAGGTGAAAACGAATCGAGCGGGACCGTTCATCTGCCATCAGTGCCACGCGCCGAACCGACTGGTTCAGCAGGGCGCTGTCGAATTCAACCTTCTTGTCGTTGGTCTTGGGCATGACCATGTCATAGTTTGGAAACTGCCCGTAGAGCATCCGCGAAATCAGCAGGCGCCGCCCTACTTCAAAAAAAATGTGATTGGTGTCCATCCAGATATTGATATCGCCCTCGTGACCGGTCGTTATCTTCGTCAGTTCCGCCAGCGTCTTGCGCGGAATCAGCGTGTCAATCGCTTCGCCCGCGCCATTTTTGGATGTTCCTTTTCGTTCGATGTAGGCCAGGCGATGGCCGTCAGTCGTAACCATTTTTGCGCCATCGGCGTCCATGATGAACTTCGCCCCCGAGAGCGTATAACGCGATTCTTCCTGCGTAATGGCAAAGATTGTCCGGTCGATGAATGTTTTTATTACTGCGGCTGAAATCATCGTGGGGGCAGACTTGGTGGATGGCACTTCCGGAAAGGCATCTTTATTCACGCCCACCATCTTAAATTTTGTCTTGGCGCACGTGACCGTCACCCAATCGTTGGCTTCCTTTTTGAAGGTTACCGGCGCATCAGGAAGCAGCCTGGCAATTTCAAAAAGCTTCCGAGCCTGAACGCAGATCGAACCAGTTGTCGAGATATCTTCGGCTTCCATCTCGCAACGAATTGTAGCTTCGAGATCGGTCCCGGTTATTCGAATCGTGTTCTCACCAACCGACTCGATGAGAATATTCGAGAGCACCGGGATGGTGTTCTTCTTTTCGACGACGCCCTGGACGAAACCAAGTTCACGCTGAAGATTCTGTTTGCTAACTACGAATTGCATGTTCGACTCCTTAAGCTTCGCGCCTTCACTCACAGCCATGTCTCAATACCTCGTAACTTTCTGTTTCTAATCTAAAAGAACTGTTTATATATTTCCAGTAGTAGTAGTAGGGCCTGTTGAGATGTGGAAGAAGCCTTCATCTCCAGTAAATGAGCCTACGCCGTTCTCTTTTTGGCCCGTGGAATTTAAAATCGAAAAACGCTGCCGCTGTTAATAACTTTCTGCGAGGCGCTCATTCTATTCTTTTCACAAGCTGACTTCCAAGTAGTCTGTGGAGAAAACTGTTTCACCGGCAAAAATCTCATTGGGAGACAAATCCTACGGAAGGAAATCTTGTGGAAAACGGATTTCTATTTCTTGAGTGGTTCGGACAACGAGAGCAGTAGCCGCTGAAAACCAGAGTCGGCAGTTGCCATTGATTGAATCTTCTCGCATGAGTGCATGACAGTGGTGTGATGCTTTCCGCCAAAGGCACGGCCAATTTCCGGATAGCTGTGTTTAGTTAATTTCTTGCAGAGATACATCGCAATCTGCCGGGGGAAAGAAACCGGACGAGAATTGTTTTTCGAAACCAATTGCTCAACCGTTAGCTTGTAATTGGCAGCAACCGCCTTTTGAATTTGCTGGATGGTGACTACTCCGGGATCCTCGTCGCCGGCGATATTCCGAATGGCATCCTGAACAATATCCTTCGAGATAGGCAGGCCACGCAAAGAAGAAATAGCCACGAGCCTGATCAGAGACCCCTCCAACTCGCGAACGTTGTTCTTGACTCGCGTGGCTATCAGCAGAGCAACGTCGTCAGGAATAGAAACACCCATCGTCTCGGCTTTACGCTTGAGGATCGCGACCTTTGTTTCAAGATCGGGTGGTTCGATATCCGCTATGAGCCCCCACTCGAAGCGAGAATGCAGGCGCTCCTCTAATGTTGGTATCTCGCGCGGGGGACAGTCGGAAGTGATCACGATCTGTTTCTGTAATTCATAAAGCGAGTTGAACGTATGAAAAAACTCTTCCTGGGTGCGCTCTTTGCCGGCCATAAATTGAATGTCGTCAATGAGCAGCACGTCAACCGAGCGATACTTTTCACGAAACGCTTGAGTCTTGTCGTAGCGGATTGAGTTGATCAGCTCGTTCATGAAGCGCTCAGATGATAAATAGCAAAGTTGCAGGTGTGGATTGCGCTGCTTGATAGCGTGACCGCACGCGTGCATCAAGTGCGTCTTGCCGAGCCCCACACCGCCGTAGAGATAGAGCGGATTGTAAGTCTTACCCGGAGCCTCTGCCACAGCGAGCGAAGCGGCATGGGCAAACTGATTGCAGGAGCCGACAACGAAACTATCAAACGTGTATTTAGAGTTTAGCGCGGGATCGAAAGCAACCTGGGCCGGCACAACGGATTGATTCTGATCGACTGTAATCGGCGCCGGCGCACTAATCGGTTCAACTGATTGGGTAAAATCTGATCCGCTCGGCGAGGAGTTTGAAGCTGTCTGCGTTTTCTGTTGCACCGAGGACCGCGTCCCCATCTGAGCTCTTAGTTCATCGGGAAGTCTCCAGTCGACAGAGTATCCATCCAGGCTGACTTCCACGAACGATTGATCTATTAGGTTCGCGTAATTGACCTTCACCCAATCGCGCACGACCTGATTTGGCGCGCGCAGCCGAACAACTCGCAGCGACTTATCGATTCCCTCAAATCTAATTGGATGGAACCATGTCTCAAAACTCTCTCCTTGAAGTTTGGTTTTGATCGAGCGAAGAACACTGTCCCAAAGATTGGTTTCAACAAGACTCATCATCACAGGTTTGAATGCTTTCGAGAATAAAGGCTCTTTTCAAATAGGAACGCGGGTGAAACTTGAAGCAGGAGTCGTCGAGTATCGATTGCGGCTTTTCTGCTACCAAAATCGACCGAACACAGTCTGTAAAATCTTTTCCACAGGTTTTTCCGCAATCTTGTGGAAAACCAACCCAAGCTTAAAGTAAAGCTTTAAGATGATGCCTATCAATCATTTACAAGGACTGAGCTAATCGTGCCGGAGACTAACACACAGGTTTGGATTGGGCAAGACTAGGGTTGGGATAAAACACAGAGGAAGATTTCCTGTGTCGGTTAGTCGCTTCTCGTCGAGCCGTGAAGGGGTTCAAAAGTCGATTTCGTAGTTTCTCAGTCCCCGTCCGGCGCAGTGGACCGGTTAAGTCCTCGCCAAGTGAGCGTCGTCTCGCCGCTGAACCTCCCGGCTTGCGTTTCCCTATCGCTCGAACCCGGTTTCCGGGCGCACCCATTCTTGACAGTTAGACTACTGGCGGCTAGTCTTACGGTTTCTTTTTGGGGGAGAATAATAACCATGTCCAAGCGAACTTTTCAGCCTAACAATCGCCGTCGAGCTAAGACCCACGGGTTTCGTGCCAGAATGGCGACGAAAGCAGGCCGACTCGTCCTGAAGCGACGCCGCGCTAAAGGCCGCCATCGCCTAACACCAGCTCACTATTAAATCTTTTGCAGTTAACAAAGGCCTATCTGCGCGGCAGCCAGGATTTTCAAAAGGTCTACAGGCAGGGCAAGCGCTTCGACGGCGCGCTGATGACAGCCTTTGTTTTGCCCAACAATCTGCCCCAGGATCGTTTTGGGATCACCGCCTCGCGCAAAGCAGTCGGGAATGCTGTGCAGAGAAACCGGGCGCGCCGACTGCTCAAAGAAACCTTTCGTCTCAAGAAGTCGTCCTTGGTTGGATTGCGGGAACACTACGACTGGGTGATTAACGCCAAACGTCGAATAGTCTCTTTCAAGGTAGCCGCAACACTGGAGGAATTCGAAAGGTTGGTGGGGCGAGTGGCGAAGGAAGAGAATCAAAGCCGAGAGTAATCCCGCAACGGGCAGGCAAGCTTAAGTGAAGTCAGTACTCATCGCACTTCTTCGATTTTATAAATTGGTCATCTCGCCGTTTCTTCCAGCTTCCTGCAGATTCTCGCCAACGTGTTCGCAGTATGCCGTCGAGGCAATTAATCGATATGGCGCCGTGAGAGGAAGTGGGATGGCGTTGCGCAGATTGCTGCGTTGCCATCCCTTTAGTGCGGGCGGCTACGATCCGGTCAAGTGAAGAGTAGAACCCATCGCATCGTCGTGGCGGCAATGGGCGTCCGAATTTAACTAAATGCAACAAAAACGGCTAATAATCGCTCTTTTGATCTCCACTGCAATTCTTTTTTTGTGGAGCTATTTGATCCCTCAGCCCGCTCCTCCCACGCCGGCTCCCGTAGCACAACCAAGTCCGGAGCAGACGGCTTCTCCGTCGGTTGAGGCTGTTCCATCGCCCGCCGTTTCCCCCGTTGCTTCGGCGACAACGCAAAACACGACAACGCAAGCGGGCGCTGCTCGTCCAACTCCGGAGCCAGCTCCCCTGAATCCGCATCGCACGCTGCTGATCAAGAGCGAACTTTATCAAGCAAAGATTGATAGCCGCGGCGCTGAGGTCGTAAGTTGGATAATCACCAAGAACAAAGATAGCGATAACGAAGTTTACTCCGTAGCCGGCCGTAAGAAAGAAAAGATCCCGCTGGAGTTAGTATCGCCGGACGGTCTTAAGAGACAACCTCGCGAGGCGCCGCTGCAATTAGTGACCGGCGACGCCGCGATCGACAGCGCTTTGTCATCGAGAGATTATGCGATTGAGGGCGTTGATGCCGGCACGAGCGATTCGGAAGTCGTCTTGGGATCGGGCGAGAAGAAGCGAATAACGTTCCGGCTGACGGACAAGGCGACAGGTTTAGACGTCGTGAAGACCTTGGTCTTTGCTGGCGATCGCTACGGCGTTGATTTGGAAGTGACGATCAAGCGAAACGAAAAAGTCGTTCCGCAAGCGAAGGTCAGGATTGGGCCCAGCATTGGAGATCAAGGGGTCAAACATTACACGTTCTACTCCGTTGCCCCGGAAGCCATAGTTGCTGGAGGCACTGACAAGATTGAGGTCCAGCGATTTCTGGCCCAGTCAATCAACGAGAATAAGAACAGCCCCGATCGGATGGGTATCGCGGGTCCTGTTGACTGGGCAGGAATCGGAGATACCTATTTTGCAATGGTCGCCGTGCCGTCAAAAAGAGTCGAAGGGCTGGAGTTTCAGACCACACAGTTCGACTACACGGGAAATGGCAAGCCCGAGAAGAGATATCTGACGACAGCCTGGGTGCCAGTTCCTGCCGACGGTTCGCTTACGGAAGTCTATGCGGGCCCGAAAGACCACTATCTCTTGACCGAGGCGTGCCAATGTATTGGCCAAAGAGTAGGCAGATCAATCGACCTCGAGGGGCTCATTGACTATGGCTGGTTTAGGTGGTTGT
>JANMVC010000251.1:0-2819 GCA_031392315.1 Pyrinomonadaceae bacterium
GAGGGTCAGCGTCTCCACACCCTGCTGCGCTTTGAAATCGAACTCTGGGCCGAGGGCTATTCGCTAATCGCCGGGGTAGATGAAGCGGGGATGGCGCCACTGGCCGGACCAGTCGTGGCCGGCGCAGTTATCCTCCCGCAGAACTACAAACTGCGCGGTTTAAACGACTCCAAGAAAATTCTTGACCACGAAACGCGCGAACAATTAGCCGCCCAAATCAAACGCGACGCTGTTTGCTGGGCGGTCGGTTTTGCGGAAGTGGAAGAGATTGACCAAATAAATATCTACCATGCTGGCTTGTTGGCGATGCGGCGCGCCGTCGAGGGGCTCACCTGTCTTCCCGACTTTGTCTTGGTAGACGCGCGCCGAATTCCCCATTGCCCGACTCCCCAACGCGGCATCATTCGGGGTGATACCCTTTCCGCCTCCATCGCCGCCGCGTCGATCATTGCCAAGACCACGCGCGACGCCCACATGCTCGAAATGGACGCGCTCTATTCCGGTTATGGTTTCTCGTCACATAAAGGTTATCCAACACCTGAGCATTGCCGGGCGCTGAAGGAACTAGGCGCAGTACCCATCCACCGACGCAGCTTCGGACGCGTACGTGAAGTTTTAGGTTTGGATCCTGTGCAAACTGAACTCTTTGAGACGGCAACTGATGAAGCGCCAAATGAGATCGCAATCGCGCAAGGTCGGTGAGCGGCAATGACTCGTAGTTAATGAATCACATCAACTCTAACTCATCATCCTGAACGTCCTAAGTTATGGCTTCCTTAACCGAGTACAAGAAGAAACGCCGATTCAATAAAACTCCCGAGCCCGGCCCCGAGAAGAAGAGCACGAAGAGCGGCCGGATGTTCGTTATCCAAAAGCACCGGGCCTCCGCGCTGCACTATGATTTCCGGCTCGAAGCTGATGGCGTACTTAAGTCATGGGCGGTACCCAAAGGCCCGTCCCTGGATCCGAGCGTGAAGCGCCTAGCCATGCAGGTGGAGGACCATCCGGTAGATTACGCTGACTTCGAGGGAGTGATTCCTGAAGGCGAGTATGGCGGCGGCACTGTCATGGTCTGGGACTTCGGAACCTATGAGCCCGAGGCGACGGACGACGTGAGCGCAGCGATTCGCAAGGGAGAGTTAAAGTTTTCCTTGAACGGCGAGAAGTTGAAAGGCTCGTGGGCTTTGGTACGAACCAGAGATCGACAATGGCTACTGCTCAAGCATCGCGACTATTACACGATGGAGGAAGAGGTCACTGAAATTGCGCCGGCCTCAATCCTTACTCGCCGTACGCTGGCGGAAATCGCTGAGGACGAAGGCGGCGACGTCAAGAAAGCCGCGACCGGCGACCCAAAGAAAATCCCGCGCCGCACCGGCGTCAAACGCCGGAAAAAAGGGAACAAGAAGAAGATCTGGCACAGCAAGGGCTGAGTATTCCTCACTTGGACTTGAACCTGACGTTTGAGTCACTTCAGTTTACTGCTCCGTCACGCCGCGAAGGTTTGACGCCGCGAAGCTTGACGTCGTTAAGATGCCTGCGGGGAAGCTTGGAGCGGGGAAGCTGGGAGCGCTCAGCTTCGGCGCTCTCAGAAAGATAAGGCTCTTTCTTAACTGTCTACTCGCCGACCTCTAAGGCATTACTTTACTCCGGTGTCCAATACAGCAGCGCGAGGCCGGTCAACTTCACACCCCACTTTAAAGATAAACTTCAAGTTTGAACCGCCCACGTTTCGCCAGGAGCGGCTTCCAGAGATCGCCCAGACGCCGCACCCGCGCTGGCACGTTCTTCATCGTGAAATCGTCGATGCTGAGGCCGCGCTCGAGCTCTGACCATTTGACCGGTGTCGAAACCGAGGGTATCAAGCGCGGTCGTATCGAATAGATCGAAGCCAGCGTCCGGCCCCACGCATTCTGATTGTAGTCGACCAGCACCCTGCCCTTCGGCCGCTTCGCCACCACGTAAATCGCCGTCACCAGCTTAGGCGCTTGCGCCGCCAGCGCGTGGGCAAACTCCTTCGCGAAACCCCATACCTGCTTCTGCGTCGGCCCTCTTTCAATTGGAACGTAAATATGAATTCCCTTGGAGCCCGTGGTTTTCGCATAGGAGCGCATCTTCAAGGCATCCAGCCCCTGACGAAGCAATAGCGCGGTCTCAATTACCGTTTCGAAGCTCGCGCCGGGCACGGGGTCGAGGTCGAAGTGGAGATAATCCGGCCGGTCAACGTCGTCACAGCGTGCATACCACTGATTCAGGTCGATGCAGCCGAGGTTGATTACCCACAATAGCGACGCCAGATCCTGCACCATGGGAAAGTCAATAATGTTGCCTGACGAATGCTCGATATGGCACAGATCGATCCATTCAGGACGAGGCGAAGGCGCGCGCTTCATGAAGAAGAAATCACCCGCGGCGCCGTTTGGATAGCGCTTCATCACCATCGCGCGGTCAGTAAGGTGAGGCAACAGCGCAGGAGCTACGTCGGCGTAATATTGCAGCAGGTCGCGCTTGGTAACCCCCAAATCCGGCCAGAATAGCTTCCCCAGATTGGTGAGCTTGACGACCTTACCTTCTACTTCAAGTTCCAGCCCGGTCTTATTTTTCGGAATCACTATGCGCGGGACTGGCCGTCTACCCTTGGGTCGCGGCACCGCGGAACGTTCAACTCTGGCGGGGTGATAATCTCGCGTGGGCTGCTTTAACGGCATCTTCGTTTCAGGAATTACTTAAAGGATTAAGTGAACTGTAAGGTTTCTGACCTTAAGGTTTTACCTCAAGGGCACCGACTGTGAGCGAGGACTGTCAAGTTTGGAGTTCGC
>JANMVC010000332.1:0-2914 GCA_031392315.1 Pyrinomonadaceae bacterium
CGGCTTAACATTTCGAAGTAAGCCAAACACCAATGTGCGAACAGGATCGGCTGCGCCCGTTGCAGATGCGTGTAGCCTGGCAGGACCGCCTCCGCGTTTGCCTCGGCCAGCTCCAACAACGCCGCTTGAGTGGAACGCACCCTCGCGCTCAGATCATCAATCGCTTCCCGCAGCCATAGACGCATGTCAGTCGCCACCTGATCGTTGCGGCTGCGTCCGGTGTGAAGTTTGCGGCCGGTGTCGCCAATCAATTCCACCAAACGCGCTTCGACAAACGAATGAACGTCTTCCGCTTCAGTGGTGGTCAAGTAGTCAGGGTTCGTGCGGCTCTGTTCAAGAACCTGCTGGAGTCCGCGATCTATTTGGTTCGCTTCATCGACAGTCAAGACTCCAGCGCCTTGCAACCCGTGGCAATGAGCGACGCTGGCGCGGACGTCCACTTCGAGCAGCCGGCGATCGAAACCAAACGAACGATTAAACTCCGCAAAGGTCTGATCAGCTTCGCCGCTGAACCGACCACCCCACAAGTTGTTCGACTCTGCCATTCACTTCTCCTGGGTCGCTACGTTTTCCGGCTCCAGCGTATGACAGATATTCCCATCTGTCGCCGTTTCCGCGCAGGACAGACAGGAATGTTTGCCCTACCTGCATCGGCTTTGACGGTTGACTGGAAGCATCTCGGCTGCTAGTTTATTCATCTATGCACTGATTATGCAAGTTTGACGCATAGAAGCTATATGCAAAAAGAGACGCGGCAAAAGAAAATACTGAGCCTGATTCGGGCAAAGCCGATTGGGACGCAGGAAGAACTGAAGTCACTACTCGAACTCGCCGGGGTGCCGGCGACGCAGTCGAGCGTCTCGCGCGACCTGGAAGAGTTGGGCGTAGTGAAGCACCGTGGTCACTATGCAGTCCCCCGCGCTAACGGCGCCGCGGCGCGAGGCCTCTTGAGTCTCGACCTGTCCGGCGACAACTTGGTGATAGCGAGAACGGAACCGGGACTGGCATCGGCAGTAGCAGTCGCGATCGATGGCGCAGCCATTTCGGAGATCGTCGGCACAATCGCCGGCGAAGACACCATCTTCGTGGCCGTGAAGGATCAGAAGACGCAGCGGACGGTCATCAAAAAGATTTGGGAGTTGTTTGGGTAGCAGAGTCTTGAGTCTGCAGTCTTTTGTTTAGAAACGATGAACGCGAAACTAGACTTAAGACTCAGGACTCCAGACTAACAAAAGGGAACCTACGGTGACAGAAAACATTAAGAAGATCGTTTTGGCATATTCCGGCGGGCTCGACACGTCCGTCATGTTGCGCTGGCTGAAGGAGCGTTATGGCTGCGAAGTGGTTTGCTACTGCGCCGACGTGGGCCAGGGCGAGGAACTTAGCGGGCTGGAAGAGAAAGCGCTCGCTACCGGCGCGTCGAAACTCTACGTTGAAGATCTGCGCGAAGAGTTTGTGAAGGAATATGTCTGGACCGCGGTGAAGGCCAACGCAGTTTACGAAGGCGTCTATCTGCTCGGCACTTCCCTCGCCCGTCCGGTAATCGCCAAACGCCAGATTGAAATTGCGCGCCAGGAAAATGCCGACGCCGTAGCCCATGGCTCAACCGGCAAAGGAAACGATCAGGTCCGTTTCGAGCTGACTTATTACGCGCTACAGCCGGACATCAAAGTGATTGCGCCGTGGCGCGAGTGGGACTTCAAAGGTCGTGCTGACTTGATCGCCTACGCGAAGGAACACAAGATTCCGGTTACCGCGACGGCCGCAAAGCCGTATTCGACCGACGCGAATCTCATGCACATTTCCTATGAGGGCGGGATTCTCGAGGACCCCTGGGCCGCGCCGCCTGAGGACATATTTCAACTGACGGTTTCGCCTGAGAACGCCGCTGCGGAAGCCGAATACATCGAGATTTCGTTTGAACAAGGCGAGCCGGTTGCTATTAACGGAGAGAAACTCGGAGCAGTTGCTTTGTTGGAACTGCTGAACAAAAAAGGTGGCGCTCACGGGATTGGTCGCGTCGACCTGGTGGAAAACCGCTTCGTCGGCATGAAGTCGCGCGGCGTGTACGAAACGCCGGGCGTCACGATACTTCAGGCGGCGCACCGCGCTCTGGAGTCGATCACGCTCGATCGAGAAGTGATGCATCTGCGCGACTCGCTGGGCGTGAAGTTTGCCGAGAGCATTTACTACGGTTTCTGGTTCGCGCCGGAATTTGAACTGATGCGCAAGATGGTCGACGAAACCCAGCGCAACGTTACGGGTGATGTGCGTTTGAAGCTGTATCGAGGAAACGCGATTGTGGTTGGCCGCCGCTCGCTGCATTCGCTCTACGATGAGAGCGTCGCGACTTTTGAGGCGGATACGGTTTACAACCAACGCGACGCCGAAGGTTTCATCAAGCTGAATGCGCTGCGGCTGAGATTGAAGAATAAGACTCCGATCGTTTAGAGGTGGCCCGTTAAGGTAATTATTATGAACAACTCAGAACCAGCAGAACTGCAAGTCACGATTGTTGAAGCCGACAAGATTGGTTCGGCCACGTCTCCATTGGGGCTGAGTAAGACCGTGGCCGTGGTTTCGTCGAGCCCAGTGCCGCGCGCTGGTGATGTTGTCGTTGTTCGGGCGCTGACCGACAGCGCTACCTACAACATGCTCGAGCTACCCAGCGGCCGTCTCGCCAAGATCAATCCGGGTGACTCAGTTATCGGAGTGCTCGGACGGCGGCGAGCCTTGAAAGGCTTTGTCGGCGACGTTCCGGAAACAGTCGCAGCCGGCGATCATTTACACCTTCTCAACATGGGCGGTGTGATTGGCTTCTGCACCGGCCATCACTCAAGCCTTGGCGACGCGATCCAGGTTGAGGTAGTTGGCTTGGCGTGTGACGAATTGGGCCGGGTGCTGAATATCGGGG
>JANMVC010000377.1:0-4327 GCA_031392315.1 Pyrinomonadaceae bacterium
TTGACCTGCGAGAGCGTCGCTGACGTACCCGCCAGATTTGTTGCCGATCCTTTCATGGTCAATGCGGCCGGACGATGGCACATGTTCTTTGAGGTTTTGAACCAGCAGACTGAGAAGGGCGAGATTGGACTTGCCACCAGCGCTGACGGACTAACCTGGGCGTATCAGCAGATCGTGCTCGTCGAGGAATTCCACCTTTCGTACCCGCACGTTTTCGAGTGGCAAAACAAATATTTCATGATTCCGGAAACACTGCACTCACAGACCGGCCGACTCTACCAGGCAGATCCGTTCCCTACTCGCTGGTCACTTGTCGGGACGATGATCGAGGGCAAGTATGCCGACCCGTCAGTCTTTCGTCATCAAGAACGGTGGTGGATGTTTGCCTGCACTACTCCGTTTCAACACGACGAGCTTCGCTTATATTTCGCTGACGAACTGATGGGGCCCTGGACTGAACATCCGTCAAGCCCAATCATCGCGAGCGACAAACGAAACGCGCGACCCGCAGGTCGAGTGCTAGTCTCTGCCAACGGAATCATTCGCCTTGCGCAGGACTGTGTGATGCGCTACGGCAATAAAGTTAGGGCATTCGATATTCATGAACTTACGCCGACCACCTATGCTGAGCGAGAATGTCCTGGCAATCCTATTCTGAGGCCGAGCGGTCACGGCTGGAACGCGATGGGCATGCACCACCTGGATGCGCATCCGTTGCCGGAGGGCGGATGGCTGGCCTGTGTAGATGGAATGTGCGCAGTGGACTAAACAATCAATGCGAGTGTTGCTTTCATCCGATCATAGATACCCCGCGCTTGAGGAAGTTGGGAGCGGCCGGCATCCCAAACTTTACCCTTCCGGTTCAGCATATCTCCTTCACGACCTACTGGCGCGAGGACTGGCTGAACTCGGCCACGACGTTTTCTACTTGCTGCGTGAAGGCGCTGGCAAGCCATTGCCCGACGGAGTCACATTGGTTTCCGAATTGCTTCCGGATGCGGACATCCTTCATACCGTCGCCTATCACGATGAAGACTTGATTCCACCCAGGCAAGCCAGCCGGAAGCCCTGGGTTACCACCTGTCATTTGGATCTTGAAGCGCGCGGCAAAGCGCGCAGCTCGACCACGGACAATTGGATCTTCGTTTCCCGCACCCTCGCTGAACTACACGGCCGGCGGCGTTTTGTCTTAAACGGAATCGATCCGGATGAATATATCTATTCGGAATCCAAACAAGATTACTTCGTCTTCATGTCCGCCATGGACTGGGGCGAGGAAAAAGGTTTGAAAACTGCGCTGGCGCTATCGCGTCAAATGGGATTTCGACTGGCAGTTGCGGGGACGGCGACGGATTACGAAATTATCGCTCGAGTTCAGCAGATGTGCGCCAAGGTGAATGCGATATATGTCGGCGACGTAAGGGGTCGCCAGAAAGCCGAACTGCTTGCCGGTGCGAAAGGGTTTCTGTTTCCGACAAAAGTGAATGAAGCGTTTGGCCTCGGCATGGTGGAAGCGATGATGTCGGGGACACCCGTGATCTGTAGTGATCGAGGCGCCTGTCCCGAACTTGTTTCTGAAGACGTAGGGTTCGTGTGCAAAAGCGAAAGTGACTTCGTGGCCGCCATTAACAACGTTGGCAACATCTCGCCCGTTGCGTGTCGTGAAAAAGCGATGAAGGAGTTTCACTATCTGAGGATGGTAGCCGACTACGTATCGGAGTACGAGAAAGAGATTGCCAGAAATGGGAACTGAGGAAACTCGTCCATCGCTAACCGCGCCCGGCCCGCAAACAGCGCAAGATAATGGCCGCCCGCAGACGCCCGCGGCGGCACCAGGACATGCAAATAAGGTCATCCAGGGACTATGGATTGGGGCGGAACTCTCCGTGATGGAGCAACTCTCACTCGCGTCTTTTCTGGCAAATGGCCACGACTACCATCTTTATCTCTATGACGATGTGAAACACATTCCTGCCGGCACGACCGTCATGGATGCAAATGCAATATTGCCCGCCGCCGGGATTTTCCAGTACACGGGGCGTCCGAGCTACGCCGGCTTTTCAAATTTCTTTCGTTATAAGTTGCTGCTCGAACGCGGCGGTTGGTGGGCGGACACCGATACGGTCTCCCTGAAGTCATTCGACTTCGCTGACGAGTTTGTCTTTTCCAGCGAAATAAGCAAAGGCATCGAGGTGGTCAATTGTGGCGCGATCAAAACGCCGGCAGGAAGTGCTGCGATGGAGTATGCCTGGGGTGTGTGCCAGGCGAAGGACCCGCAGCAATTGGTTTGGGGAGAGACCGGGCCGAAGCTGATTGCTGAAACAGTCGCAAAGTTTTCTTTGGAGAAGTTTAAGCAACCGCATCGCGTGTTTTGTCCGCTCGGTTTCTTCGACTGGAAAAAGATCGTGGATCCAGATTTCGATGAATCGTTGATCGCTGACAGCTACGCAGTTCATCTTTGGAACGAAAAGTGGCGTGAGGCTAACCAGGACAAGAACCTTCGGTACCCTCCGGATTCGCTTTATGAGCAACTGAAACGTAGATACTTGTAGCCTGACACTCGGAAGCAGACGCCTCTTTGCATTCTGTAGCGGTCAGTACAAACTGACTTAGTCGACCGGAAACGCCGCGACGACGTCCAGCATGACCAGTGCTCCGGCCGGAAGTCCCGCGGCGGCAAAGGCAGTACGGGCGGGCAGCGCTGTGACACCCAATCCCGGAAGCCAGGCAGCGTAAAGTTGGTCCACAGCTTTGAAGTCTTTGATGTCCGCCAGCAGCAGGACAACCTTCACAATATCCGCGGGCGTGCAGCCGGCAGCGTTGAGAACAGCGTCAACATTGGCAAGCATCCGCCGCGTCTGAGCTTCCAACCCATCTTCAAGTTTCCCGGTTTCCGGATGACGGCCAGTCTGTCCTGTAAGGAAAATCAGGTCGCCGGTGCGAACCGCTTGCGAGTGAGTTCCGATCGAAGGTGGAGCCGCGTTTGTGGTGATCTTTATCTTGTTTGGCATAAATGAAAATCTGATCTTTTGCTCTAGCGGGTTCGGGAGTTAGTCAATGCGTTCTGCTCGCAGGGGAATCTCGAAGTTGACCTTCACCGGCCCACCGCTGATGGGCGCCAAATCGAGCAACTGCTCGTGGCCCGGAAAAATAATCTGCACCAGCACAACGTTTGACGGGTCGGCAAACTCCAGATCGAAATAGTGAAACTCGGTGATGTTTGAGCAATAGATCCAAAGATTATTCTGGTCGCGAATCCAGGATCGAAAGCTGCCGCTCTCCATCGGTTCGGTGCGAATGTCCAGGGGCACATCGGTGAGAATCTGTTTGGTCAGGTCGAAGTGTTCCAGAGCATACTGCCAACTCTGTTCGTAAGGACGCTTCGTCGAGCCGCGTTCACGTGGGAGATTGCCGCGCTGCTTGAGGCAGATGTTGTCCCGCACGAATTCTTCCTGTTCGGTTTCCGCCGCATAGTCGCCGGTAGTGAGCCGGTTGAGAAAGTCGTCTGCGCTGATGCTGCTGATAAAGGCGCGGCGGACGAGGCGGAAGTAAGTTACCGCGGTGGGGTTGATGTCGAAGATTGTGATTCGCTTGGGTCGCCAGAGTGGAATCAGGTTCAGACCGTATAAGCCGCCCACGACGCTGATCAGATGAATGTCGTCACGCCGCCACGGCTCAACCCCTTCGTAGTGGGCGCGCATCGTCTGAAACTCGCTGAACGATCCATCCTGCGCGCCGTCGTCCGTTCCATAGAAAACGTTTTCGGGGTGGTCGTGATACATCTCACGATTAAAAGCTCGGGGTGCCTGTGTGCTCACATTTGCCTCTCTTCCATGTTCGATCGTCTGTCATCCCAGTTTGGCTTTACGAATCCTTGTTCTGCGGCCCTGACGAGCGGAAGAACCTCGCGACCAAATACATCAACCTCGTCGATTTCGGGCCAGCCGGAAATAATGAATTCGCTGACGCCGATCGCTTTGTAGGCCAGAAAAGCGTCGGCGATCTCTCGTGGCGTTCCCAGCAGCGTCGTCCAGACTGGGCCGTGGTTCCGGACAAAACCAATCCAAAGCGAACGGCTCAACCAGCGTTGGTCCTGCGTAAGCTTTGCGCCTTCGCGGTACATTTCAGAGTCGTTTTTCAACGACGTAGTATTCTCATTTCCGTTGGCTGGCAAGAGTTCTTCGACCGCCCTCACCGCCTCTTCATGCGTCGGCCTGCATATCAAGGCCAGTCGCAGACAGACGCGAATGCCCTGGGCTCTGACGCGTTCCACCACCGGCCGCAACGCTTCCGGTTCTTCGATGACGCGCAACCAGCACGTACCCTG
>JANMVC010000398.1:0-2410 GCA_031392315.1 Pyrinomonadaceae bacterium
GCAACCAACGCGACGCTTTCGTTCTGGTTGCACATCGATACGACTGAAACAAGCACCACGCGGAGTTACGACACTCTGAAGCTTCAGGTGCGAAACTCTTCGGGAACGGTGCTCGCAACTTTGGCGACCTATTCCAATCTAAATGCCGCCGCCGGCTACTCCGCCATCTCGTTTGACTTGACCAGCTACAAGGGCCAAACGATTCAAATCTATTTGACTGGAGTGGAAGACTCGAGCTTGAAGAGCTCGTTTGTGGTCGACGACTTTGCGTTGAACGTAACGACGCCTTAGTGCGTAACAACGGCGCGGTGGCAGCAGGACTTGATCATGAAAAGTAAACTTACATTCCTCGGCTTCGTGGCTTTCGCCATCGTCTTCCCCGTTGCCGAAGTTCGTTCGCAGGGAATTCGTGCCGAGCAGCAGCAGACAGTCACTAACGAAGACGGTGGGCGCGCGTTCATCATCGAGAAGAACTCGCCAGCCACATTTAGCAGAAGCGGTCGGCCGATTGCAGAACCTCAGCAGTACAGCATTTTCCTGGGCAGCGGCTGGTCAACACCGAGTATACGCGCGCGTCAATCTCAACTCGGCAATCTACTTATCAACATTGGCGACCAGGCCATGATTGAAGCCCTGGCGCGGCGCGGTATCAAAAGCCGCTTCGGCCCAACCTTCAGCCGCGAAAAACTGGACTACTCCAACGACAAAATCAGAGATTTGGAAATTCAAGCGCTGCTTGAAGCGCTGCTGAAGGACAGAACTCTTCCGCGTCCGAGCCAGGCCACCATCTATGTCGTCTTTCTCTCACCAGAGCTGCGGTCATCGCTTGGGAAAATGACGGCGGGTAAGCATTACGCTGCTTATCACAACTTCTATAACTCGGGCGGCGCCAAACTTCACTACGTGGTTGTGCCCTACGAAGAGGACGCCGAAGTTGCCTACCAGATCGCCTTCCGCGCATTTGTGGCGGCGGCGTTCAACCCCTGACATTTCATGTCAAGCTGAATCGCTTTCGATGTTGCTTGATTTATGCTTTGGCGATGGGCGCTGACGTGGCTAAGGGGACGCCAATCTCATAGAGAAAATCCGGTGACATGTCGGCACCGTTTGCCCAAACAATTGTGTCGAGATCCGCGTTGAGATAAACGCTTCTGAAGTTGCTCATCTGCTTGAGCGGCTCGAACATCTCACCCTCCAGGTGGGACCTCAAATCAACCAGCCGAACGCTATCGTCCTCGAAAGTCAGTTCCAGTTCGTACTCACGCAAATATTTAACTTCCTTTACAAAATGCATCAGCGATTTCTACTCCAGGGGCGCGATTGGTTGCAGCGGTTGTTGAATCACGGCACGTTGCCAATTCTCATGCAACTCAGCTCGATGCTCAAAGGCCCATTCGAGTACCAGGGCAATCACACGTTTGGGTAAACGGCCTTCAATCAGCTTGAGGTCATTAATCGCGAAGACCCCTGTCTGCCCGGCGTACTTCGCATGAAAGTGTGGCACACCGTGCTCTTTGTAATAGATTGCGATTACAATCCCAAAAAATCGGCTAATCTCGGGCATATCAACTGAGCAATTGTACCACCGTTGTAGTGTTAAGCTGTCAATCGTCGCCGCCTTTTTCCATGACCTCGCAAGATCAGTTAAGATTCCTTCAGCAAGCCTAAACGCTGGGTTGCGTTTGCAAAGGCCAGCGCGCCTCCGCGTTAGAACCTCGTTGCACAAGTCAGGAACTCCAAAGCCGACATTTGTCGGCACGGTAGCTCATATGCAACTTCGAGATCGTTTCACCTTCGACACTGACGAGAACCTTCTCTTCATCGACTTTGCCGGCCTGCGCATTGAGACGCGCGAGCAGGTAGACGAGACCAGGGAGATCGTCCGTGAGATCCTCGAGAGTCGTGGGCGCAGGGCTTACGCCATCGTCAACTACGAAGGCACCGAAATCGCGCCGGAGATCATGGATTACTACGGCGGGAGCATCAAAGAACTTTACGACCGTTACAGCCTCACCACCGTGCGTTATTCATCGAGCGGCTTAACGCGATCGGCGTTGCGTTATCTCGGCGCCGCAATCGATCTCGAATCCAACATCTTCGCCACCCGCGAAGAAGCCATTCGCGCCATCGATGAGCTCAAGGAACGCAGCCGACTCGTCAACCGGATTTCGCCCCACTCGGTTTTCAAACCCCGTCAGAGCATAGTGGGAAAGTTGGCTGCGGGTTGGCTCGCGCTCCTCATTCTCCTGGTGCTGGCCTACTTTGTTGGCCGACTGTGGATCACCCCGGCTGAACTGGATGTTTTTCGCGGCGCATTGGCTGGCGCTGTCCTTTCCCTGCTGGCCGCCGCTCTGGTTAGCAGCGTAATCCTTTTGATCAATGTCATCCGACCCTTGCGCGAGATCGAAGC
>JANMVC010000414.1:0-9357 GCA_031392315.1 Pyrinomonadaceae bacterium
GTTGAAGCGCTTCACGAAACGATGATGAAGATGACGGCGGTGGCAGTTTGAGCTATGAACAAAAAACGTACCTCTAGTCTTGCGAGTCAACGAACGATGTTTGACTAGCGGTTGGTGCTTTGCCTGCGTCGCGCCAAAAGGTAATCGATTGAAAAGCGATCATCCTCGCGGGGCAGTAACAGTATGAAGAGTAGAAGAGCCAGGCGTGGGATTACATGCGAGTGAAACTCATAAAGCGGCTCTTTCAGAAGGTGTCCGAACGTTACGATGGCCAGAACGAAACCCAGGCCAACCAACGCTTCGCGTGTCCGCAGTCCCAATATCACCAACGCACCGGCGATCAACTCGACAAAAGGGATGGCCACGCCCGTGATCCATAAAGACCAGGCTGGCAAGAATGTGTCGGCATAGGGCAGGAAGTATTTGCGGGCGTGTTCGAGCGGACCTAGTTGAAAGACCTTGAAGACGCCGGCCATTAAGAAAATCAACCCTAGAATCAGCCGGGCGAATAGGAGCGCCCAACTTCGATCGATGTCAGTGGTTCGCTGCATTTGGGTGGCCTAAAGAGCAACGTAGAGCAGGAGACTTATGATGAACTTCCTTCGGTAGCTGGTCAACCGGGAGGATTCAAGTAAACCTCCTTGACAAACTTGCAATGCGCGTCTACTTTCCTTTTCGAAAGCTCTGATAATCCGACGCATGATAAGTAAATGAGCAGTCAATCGCGCACAGCTTACCACCGTTACTATTACCGCCCCCTCGGGAGGGACGAGGCGGTGGATGACTGTCAGCGTGCGATGATCTAGCGACACAGAAGACAAGCTTCCGATAACCGGCCATCGATCCTTCCAAAACGGGAGGCGCGGTGGCCGGTTCCTTTTTGACCGAGCGCAACTCGAGCGAGGTACATGAACCGTGACAAAACAAGAGCAACGCAACTTACTACGCGACCACGTTGACATGCGATTGGTGGCGACAGACCTGAGCGATCCAACGCTGGACCGGCACGCAACTGCGCAACTGGATCCTGACCATCCCGGCTTTCGCGATCAGGAATACCGGGCCCGCCGGAACGCGATCGCTCGGATTGCTTCCGATTACAAACCGGGAATGCCCGTCCCCGTCGCGCCATATACGCCCGAAGAGCATCTGCTTTGGGGCAACATCCGGGATGCGCTTGAACCAGCGCACCAACAACATGCCTGTGGTGAATATCTCGAATGCGTCAAGAAATTAGGGTTGCCGCGGGATCGCATCCCACAGCTTCATGACGTGTCGGAGAAGGTTCAGGCGTTTAGCGGGTTTCGCCTCGAGCCCGTTGGAGGGTTGGTAGAACCGCGTGTCTTTCTCGAGTCCTTGGCTGACGGCGTTTTCCTGTGCACGCAGTACATCCGGCATCACTCGACACCGCACTACACGCCCGAACCTGATGTTGTTCACGAGATAACCGGCCACGCCGTAACTCTGGCCAGTGAACGCCTCGCTGAACTGAATCGTCTCGTCGGCGAAGCTGTCAAACGGACTGACTCAACGGCTGCGCTAGAGCGCCTGTCACGCGTCTACTGGTTCACGATCGAGTTTGGAGTCGTCCGTGAGAAGGGTGAAATCAAGGCATACGGCACAGGATTGCTGTCGTCGGCCGGTGAATTGGAGGTCATGCATAACGCAGAACTGCGACGACTCGATTTGGAAGCGGCATCACGCCAGCAGTACGATCCAACCAAATATCAGCCGATTCTTTTCTGCGCCGACTCGTTTGAAGCAATGTATCAAGCATTGCGCGAGTTCCTCACGCATTGGAGATAGGTCGAGATTAACAGAATACGAGAGTACGTTCCCGAGCCTTGCTACAGCGCTTGACTTCGTTTGGGCGCGCAGCTCATAGGAGCGCTTGCGTTAGTGCATGCACGACGCTAATGCCTGCGAAAAATCTGGAGGACTCGTGCTACTCTGCCGTAGCTTCCTTAATTTTCTTCAGTTTCTTGCTGTTTGAGATGCCAATTTGGCATCTCAAAACAGTCTGTCTGCAGTCCATTTCCAAGTGGCCAATACGTGGACAAAAATAACTGCACGCGACGGATCGCGATGGTAAGGAATGGGAAAAAACCGGAAAACCCTCTAAATCTCTTGGTGGCTGCAACTTTAGAAAAGGCAATTACTTACGTTTTGCCGAGAGTCCGTTTCGCAATGCGGAGGCCAGGAGTTCGACCCTCCTCTGCTCCACCAAATAAACTCAATCCTTCGGCGACTCACCCGCATCAAGCGACAAGTGCACTCAAGCCCTGGTTGAATCTGACAATCGCGGTAACGTGGCATTCAACGAAAACGGGCAAGTCGCTCGCGGTCCTAATGAAGACGTTAGCTCTGATTCCTGGAGATGATTTCAAATTCTCTCACCAACCTCCAGCCGCTAGTTGAATTTTTCCACGCTGGTTCTCCTCAGCATCTTGAGTTCATCGCTTTGAAGGTGGCCGTTTCCGGCCCTTATCGTTCGTGAACTAACTCTTCAAAACCAACGTCCTTATCCTGACTGTTGATAATTCGAAAAAGCTCTTTGACCAGGGTCAGCGTGTTTTGGTAGAGCTTTTCCTCTTTTACCTCGACGGCGGTCCTCCGCGCGCTGATCTTGATCGTCCCTTTTTTTCTACCCAGAGCTAACTCAGCCGAAATCCTGAAGTATCTATAGTTTGAACCCTCTTCGGGAAGTTCGATTGAATCTGTCACCAGCAGATTGTTTGATCTAATCACCTTGAGTAGATTCTGCTTGTCTGCGGGTGACAACTTGAACTCTTTCCGCTTTGGAGGCGTCCCCCTTCTCCTGTCCCTGCTGGAACTTTGCTCCCACACAATTGTCTTACGCTCAACGGTAATCGTCGTCGTCTTAGAACCGCTGTCCCGGCTGCGCTCGCCTGTCGTCAACCAGACGCCGATGTGTAACTCGTCCTTCCCCTGACCGAAAACAGACCAGGCGCCGGCGGCAAAAACTAAACATGCACAAGTAGCAATTAGAAGCGTCTTCACTTTCGGTTTCTCCTGGAAGTCGCGCGGCCGCTGGTTCATCTCATCGCCACGTCCGCGAGAACTCCGTGGTGGTTCAGCTTCGACTTTCGGCGCAATCTTTGCGCTGCGTTCCAACTGAACCACCACTGCTACTTTCTAGTTGAACAAAATATATTCGTCGCCCCGAATGGTCCGCGTCTTGCCATCTTTGAATCGAACCTCTCTGGCGGAAGTCGCTTCGGCAAATGTCCAGTAAGTTCCTGAGGCCGGTTTAACGAGGACGGTGTCGCCTGGCTGAAACGGCATCCCCGTGCTTCCTAATGGCGGAGAGACTCCGATTCGTCCCATATCAACCTCGCTGGGACGTGAATTGTCCGCCCATTTAACGGTCATCTTTTCACCGCTCTGCCCGATTATCGTTCCGGCATACCAATTATTGCCGCTCCACGCCGCAACGACTTTATCGCCTTTTTTCAGGACATAGCCGGCGGGAAGCGTCGGACGCATCGAGGTGACTTTTTCCTCAAAGCCTTGTTCGGTTTTCAGTTTCTTAAACTCTTCAATCGCCGCCGGGCGCGGCGCAATGACTTGTTCGGGAGATAGATTCACAGCCTGTTTATAGGCAATGGTGTTGACTTCGATGGCTTTCCCATCGGCGCTGGTCACTTCTGCTGGTACCCAGGAATTCTGGGTGCCTTGTTTAGCAATCACGAGGTCTCCCACTTTTAAACTCGAGCTCGCGCCGGCCTTCGGCAGCAGATAAACGTCGGACTCATCAACAGTCGGCGTAGTTGTTCCGAATGGAATTTTATAGCGCGAACCGTCAATCGCTTCGATCTTTCCTTCGCCGTAAGTCCCGCGTGAGAGTTTGAATACAACCGTGTCGCCGACTTTTGGTTTGGCGTCGCCGCCGCCGGCAACCTTTTCGGCCAAGCCGCTGCAAGCTGTCAGCAAAAGGCTGGCAAAAATAATGAGCAGAAGTTTTTTCATCTTGGTTTCTCCTTAATCGTCTTTAGGTCGTCGCTTTGAAAGCGACCGCCTCCGGTCGCATGGTTTCAGACGGCTTCCACGGCACAAATGCTCAATGCTTCGCTCTCGTTACCCGCGTCTTTGTCCGTGTCGTCGTTGTCTGCGTAGCCGGTTTTGTTTTCGTCGTCGTAACTGTGCGGGTTTGGACAACAGATCCTGGTTTGGCTGCCGTCGTGGCACGGGTCACGTTGGTTGTTTTCGTTACCACGTTTGCGCTTCGTGGATGGTAATTAATCTTGTTGACCGTTCTTACCGTCACCACTCTCGACGCAACAAAGTTTCTTTTGCCGACGAATACAGCAGTGCGGTTGCGGTATAGACTCGAGGCGATCGGATGACGCACGTTCCACCAACGCGGCAGGACGGTGTAGCCATACGGTGAAACATACGCAAGGTAGTTAGGGCGAAAGATCCAGCGCACAACATTCCAGGCGCCGAAATTATTACTAACGGGAACAACATAATAATTTGCGCCATACAACCCAGCGTCACCCTGGATGTGCAGGTTGTATCGCTCTCCGCTCTCGCGATCGACGGCGATGGTGGCGACATCCTGGAAGTCGCTTTCGTTGATCGGCGTCTGCAAAATTATCAGGTGCGTATCACCTGCAGTCTTTTCAGTGACTCGAAGAAAATCAACTTCGCCGTTCTGATCTAAATCAAGATTGTTGATTCCAGTCTTAGGGTCATTCAGCGACTGTTCAAATTTCTCAAGCGTCTCGGAGTTTTTGAACAGTTCGGCAACCGCATACAAATCCAGCCCCGCAGCAGCTTCTGAATTTGCGGCCACTACCGTTGCTCCATCCTGCGCATGGACGCCCGCCACACCGAAGGTCAAGGTCACAAATACAAGTAACAGTTTCTGCATCGACGTTCTCATCTTTTTCTCCTTTTTAGCCTCGCCGCAACTATGGACACTTCACAAAAATTCCCTTGTCGCCCAGACCTGCAACTCTCGCTGCCGAGTAGCTGGCACCGGTTCTGGTTTGCTGTAGAGAGAAGTTGCGGATCTGGCAAAACGGCTGGTTCGGCAGTTTCACGAGTGCCTTTCCGTTTTTGTAGCGATTCTTATCGAACTCAGTGCGGTAAACTTTGTAACCAGTTCCTTGGCCGACAAGCGACGTGTCGTCAAAGGCTTTCCAGGTCGTGTAAGTCATACCCGTTTTCAAAACCTTGATTCCCGGAAATTTCGCCGGATACGCTTTTCTCGCCATCGCTTCGAGCGCGGCGTCGGAGTATGGCGGCTCAGTCCAGCTGCGCGTCGGAGCCTCGTTATCAATCCGCGTCCTTAGTTCCTCAATCTTCGCATTGAGTGGTGCTAATAACGCCGGCGGAATCGTTTCGCCGGCTTCGGTGAATTTCTGTTTGCCAGTTCCCAACTCCTTTTGTTCCCAGTCGGACCGGTTGTAGAGCAGCGTTTGTATTTCATCTTTGACGGCACCGTCCCGGTTTCTCAACGCTTCGTTAAGATGGAGTTGCCAACGGCTAGCCTCCCTGCCAACCTGGAGTTCACCTACCGTCGATTTCATTTTCGCCAATACAGAGGTTCGCTGCTCCGCGAGCTTGCACCAATCGCCGACGTTCTGGCTGATGTTGTCGGCATCGGCGCCAGGGCGAGAGGTCAGGTTCGGATACTTCTGGCAAAGGACGTGGAGACTCTCTAAATCTCGCCTCCATTTTTCGTAAGTGGCAGGCGTGTCCTGGAAGGAAGCATCTTGGCGAAACTTTGGATCGTAAGCGTGAGCGAGAGTTCTCACCAATATCGCAAATGGTCGGGCCTCATCCTCAAACTGTGCGCGAATGGGCTTTTGCCTAAGTTCACCCTTTTGCTGATCGCGTTCCGCTGCCGCTGCGCGCGGACTCTTGAGGTTTGCCAGCAAGTCGTAAAGGAACTCATATTTACCAGGCCCGAATCGGATCTTTGCGGAGTTACCGTTGATGGCTTCAATTCTGCCTGGCACTCCTTTGGGAGAAGAAGGAGACACCACTGTATCGCCGACGCGAAAAGTTTCCATTGAGGGATCGGCCGCCTTCTTAAGGTCTTGCAGCATGAAGTATTGAGACTCATTCTCCCCGAGCTTCACCTTTGCCATTTCCTGGTTCTTGATGGATTCGATCTTGCCGGTTCGTCCGTCGGGCACTGTTACCGCATCGCCAATGCGGAAAGTGTTCTGCGCTGCCGCGAAAGCTGTCAGCGCAAACATCAACAGCGCGGCAACTAGATATTTTCTTCCGGTTAGAATCGTGAGTTTGGTATTTTTCATTTTTTCTCCTACTTAATTTCTTTCAACCAGGACTCTGAAACTTCGTTGATGGATCGAGTGCTTTCAACCCGCTTCTCACCTATTCGGTGAGCGTCGGAACTCTGGCACGTTTCATCACTTCTCACTTTTTCGGGTTATCCGACGTGCGCGTTTCGGTCTCGCAGGGCTTGCAGATTCTCGTTGATCTTAAAAATTACCATTATGAACTCGCAGTACAACCGCAATAACAGGATCCCTAATACACATGCGAGAACGGCGAAGACCAGTTGCAGAAGGAGGAAGAACAATTGAGTTACCGCGGTCGCAAACGTGAGGTACTGCATCATGCTAATCAATGCAAACAACCCACCAACCGCCACCACCAGGCCGCCGCCAATGGTGACGAGCGGAATAAGCACCAGCCCAATGATGTAAACAATCTTCACGAGTCGCGCGGTAATAAACTCGTCGAAGTTAAAGAACCGTTTCAAGAACGAGGTTTTTGCGTTTGCGTTCTGGTTTTCTGGTGTCAACTTATTACTCTCCTTATCTATCGAAGCTGAATTCTTCGTTTGACTCACGACGAGCGACCTTGACCGCCCGCTACCACAGGCGGTTCTGAATCTATGGCTGGCCGAAGCGGCCGCGATACTCACTCGCGACGAGGAACGCTCTAATCATCTCCGCACGCTTCACCCGGTTTATCGCCACCACTTCGTCGCGCACGTTCTCTCCCGGTTGGCTGAAGCTGTTGAGCTTCCCTAGCCAGAAGTTGTACCCATTAAAGTTTAGGTCTGGAGAGGCGTCGGGGTTACGGCGCAGGTAACCGAAGTATTGCATCAACACTAATGCCGGGTTGTACTGCGCCCCATAGACCGAGTCCGATTCTGCAACCGAGCGCAGGGCGCCCGCGCGACCATTCGTGTCACCACTTCCATAAGCCGGGATCGCTGACTGGCGCTCGTTTGCTGTCGGCGTTACACCTGCGTTAGCAAATAGCGCATCGACATAGAGACTCGAACTCTGTCCCAAGGGATAGCGCGCGACGAACTCCGCTCGCTGCACATACTCGAGCAGAAACGCCTGCCGGTTAGCCTCAAGCAACAGGTCTGCGCCCGGTTGCCCGATGACGACGCCCTCTCCGATCCGCCGCGCATCCCGCAAGAACGCGAGGTAGCGCGGATTCTCAGGTTGCGTTCCAAACGCGGCCTTGGTTAATCGGATGTAGAAGTAGCCGGTCTGCTGGAATTCAATCGACAGGAAGAAGGCTGCACTGACGTTCTGCCGACGGTCATCGATGCAAGCAGCATTCGAACCGCATGCAGTAATCTGCGACGCCCAGAAGCCGATCCCTCCGGCGTCGCCTTCTCGGTTTAAGAAGTCGTGATAGTGCTGGCGAACAAAGTTCTCGGCATTGTCAATCGAATTGCCGGCTCCCGTGTCGCTGTCGTCTGTGATCTCAACCGTCGCGGATGCTTGCGTTCCCAGCGTTGCGCCGCCTGTCGGGTTCGAGAGCGCTACGGTCAGGGTTTCAGTCAACTCTGTTAGCGTGTCTTCGTTGATGAGAAGGTTAATTGTCTTCTGTGTTTCGCCTGCCGCGAAGCGGAGCGTGCCGGCAGCATAGGTGTAATCACGCAGCTGTAGGGCGGAGACATCCGCAGTCTGGTAATCAACGGTGATTGGCAGCGCAGCGTCACCTGAACGCGAGACGACGGCGGCGACTTGAGTTGAGTTCTCCGTCAAGGAATAGAGCGCTTGCTGAAACTGCAGGGTCGGCGTGTCGTCATTCGTGATCGTGCCCGTCCCGACCGCTGTCGCAATCGTGGCGTTGGTCGGCGCCGAAAGCGTGACGGTGAAAGTGTCGTCCGCTTCGTTCGACGTGTCGCCAACCACGAGCACCGTGATTGCTTTCGCCGTCTGACCGGGATCAAACGTCAGCGTACCCGACGCGGCTGTGTAATCTGAGGGTGTGGTGGCAGTGCCGCTGGCGCTTGCGTAGTTGACTGTCACGGTCTGGCTGCTGGCGCTGGAGAGCGTGACGCTGAAGTTCGCGTTAGTCGTGCCAGTGTTGCCTTCAGTGACGGTCGGACTGTTGATTGCGAGCGTCGGCAAGTTGTTGACCACCTGGCCGCCGGGCAGCGTTCCGGTGCTGTCCTTAAAGTTTGAATCGGCCTGGGCAGCTTTCGGAGACGCACTGCCTGCGCCCGCAGGCACCTTCGAGCCTGGACTTAAAGCAGCCGGGCCTACGGGTGGGGGACCACTAAAGTTGGCAGTGATCGTGTGGGTTCCGACGGTAAGCGCAGCGGTCGAGAAAGTTGCGACGCCGCTGGCGTTAAGGGTGGCGGGTGAGCCGGAGTTTACATCGTCTACCTTCAACTGGACTTGTCCGGATGGAATGCCCGCCGTAGACGAAACGGTCGCAGTGAAAGTCACGCTCTGTCCGACGTAGGAAGGATTCAAGGATGACGTGACGGTGGTGGTCGTCGCCGCCCGCGTGATTTTCAGCATGCCGGTGGCGCTGCTGGCCTGGTAGCCTGCGTCGCCCGCGAATCGACCTTCGACTGCGCCAAAATATTCGCCCGCAGCCGTGCCCGTGATGCTGACGCCGGCGAGCGTAGCGACTCCGTTGGCGTCTGTCGTCGCCATTCCCACGGCGTTGCCGTTGAGCTTAAAGGTTATGGTTTTTCCGCTCAAGGGCGTAACACCAGAAGCAAGTTTGGATGTCAGGGTTGCTGTTGAATTGTAAACGCCGGCGCCGGAGACGGCGGTAATGCTGGTCTCCGGTAAGTCGTTATCAAAAATGGTGAGCGTGGCAGCGGTGTTGGCGCCGGCAGTTGGACCGCCAGTGGCTGGAGTGAGCGCCAACGTCAAGGTCTCGTCGGCCTCGTCCAGTGTGTCATTAACGATGGGCAGGGCAATCGTCTTGTCAGCAGCGTCACCCGCCAGCCAGGTGACGAAGAGATCGCCATCCACGCGCGCGATTGCGTTACGAAGTGTGCCGTCGTAAGTATTGAAGTTGCCGCCGATAATAATCTTGCCGTCCGTTTGCACGGCGGCCGTTCCGATCGAGCCAGTCGCAGAGGCA
>JANMVC010000421.1:0-4155 GCA_031392315.1 Pyrinomonadaceae bacterium
TTTTCACTTGATAGCGCAATCGCCCACGCGGAGCAGATGATTGCCGAAGGCGCTGACATCATCGATGTCGGCGGCGAATCCACACGCCCCGGCGGTGCGGCCATCGTGTCAGCGGAACAGGAAATCGAACGCGTCCTGCCAGTTATTAAACAACTCGCCGCGCGGTTCCATGTTCCCATCTCAATCGACACCACCAAGGCCGAGGTCGCGCGCGCCGCACTCGATGCCGGCGCTGCGATTGTTAACGATGTCTCTGCGCTACGTTTTGATTTTCGCATTGCCGACGAAGCGGCACGCTCAGGCGCGGGTCTGGTACTGATGCACTCGCGCGGCACGCCGGCCACGATGCACAAGCTTCCACCAGTCGCCGACATCATCGCCGAAGTCACCAGCAGCCTCAGCGCCAGCATCGCCATGGCCGAGCGCCGCGGCGTCGCCTGCCGGTCGATCGTCATCGATCCCGGCATCGGCTTCGGCAAGAGCCAGGAACAAAACATCGAACTAGTTGCCAAACTCGATCAGCTCATAGCCGCCTTTCCCGACTTCCCTCTCCTGATCGGGACATCCAGAAAATCCTTCATCGGCCGCATCCTCGCCGACGCTGACGGCAATCCGGCTCCTGTCGAAGAACGTCTGCACGGCACCATGGCTTCTACTGCCGCCGCCGTATTGAAAGGCGCCCACATCGTTCGCGTCCACGATGTGAAAGCTGCGGTGCAAACTGTTAGAGTTTGTGATGCGATAGCCCCAGCAGAAGCCCGACCGTAAGGGAGGGCCGCAGCGATCCACTAAACGACACGAAATAACACCAAATAGATTTCGTGTTGATTCGTGTGATTTAGTGGATCGCTGCTTACTCCTACCCGTTTTGGGGCGAGTCGCTTGCTTAGGTAGTTGCTCTTGCGAGAGAATCGCACATCAATTCAGTCGACGTTATTTCGTAATCTGCGGCGGTTCATTCACAGTGAAAGTTAACTTGATGCCAAAATTCGTACGCTTGCTCGCATTCTCCGTCATGCTTTTCTTTGTCACCGGTTTTGCCGAATGTTACAAGCCGGTAACGAAAAACCAACTGCCCTCGCACATCAAGACGGTGGCCGTGCCCGCGTTTCAGAACCAGGCGCTGCGTTTCAAGATTCAATCGCGCTTCACCGAAGCTGTCGTTAACGAAATCATTCGGCGCGGGCGTGGCTTGCGCGTGCAGGGCGACCGCGAAGGCGCTGACGCCGTGATCGAAGGCATCATCAAGAGTTTTAACTATTCCGGCGTGCTTTTGGACGACAAAGGCCGCGCTCGTATTTTTGAGGTGACGATTGAGGTGGCGGTAACGGTGCGCGACCAAACGCAGAACCGCGTGCTCTACGACAACCAAAACTTTGTGTTTCGCGGCGAGTATGAATTCGCCAACGACCCGCGGAATTTCTTCAACGAGGAAGACCCGGCCGTGCAGCGCATGGCCCGCAACTTCGCCGAGAGCATTGTCTCCACCCTGACCAACGCAATTCAAATGGACAACAAATGAGTTCCCTTACCCGCCCGCAACTTCACAAAGCTCTGGCCGAGGGTCGCGTGCAACCACTCTACTTGCTCGTCGGCTACGAAGGTTACCTTCGCGACGCTGCGGCACGGGCGATCGCTGACGCCGCCTTGAGCAATACGCTGCTGCGCGAGTTTAACGAATCGGGCTTCAGCCTGCTTACGGATCATGCGGTGTCCGCAATCGCCGCGGCAGAACAGTTACCTATGATGTCTGAGCGACGGGTTGTCAAAATCAGAGATTTTGCCAAACTCCGCGAGACTGACGAAGAAACGATCATTCGTTACCTTGAGCGGCCGGTTGATTCAACTGTGCTGATTTTCGACGCTGCCGATCTCGACAAGCGTAAGAAGCTGACCAAGTCGTTGCTGGCGAAATGTACGGTGATCGAATTTGCCGAGGTCCAGGACGGCGAAGCGCGGGCTTGGGCTAAAGGGCGTCTGAAGGAATTGAACACGACGGCAGATGACCGCGTCTTGTCGGACATCGTCAGGCTGGTGGGCTGCAGCTTGCAAACGCTCAATTCCGAACTGGAGAAACTCGCCGGCGCGGCAGCCGACACACAGCGGATCACCGGCGCAATGGTCAACGACTTGATTGACCGCTCGCGCGAACTCTCGAATTTCGACCTCGGGGATCAACTAGTAGCCGGCGAGCATGCTCGCGCGTTAGAGTCGCTCCACCGTCTTCTGGACGATGATGTCGCGCCGGTCATGCTCTTGGGTTTAATCGCCAGCAACTATCACCGGCTGGCTTTGGCAAAAGAACTCCTCACCCGCGGCGCCAGGGATGAAGTCAATCGCCTCAACTACGGCCCGCAGGCGAAACGTGATGCTTTCATGCGCACGCTGCAACGGAGCGACCCCGCAAAGTTAACCCGAGGAATTCAACTGATTGCCGCAGCCGACCTGGCCATCAAGACTTCACAAGGAGGCGGTGGGCTAAAGGGCGCGCGGCTGCAACTGGAGTTGCTGGTTTGTGAGTTAGCGGCCTGAGCGACCCGCCAACTGCCGGCAGAGCTGAAAATAAATACGATCCACTAAATCACACCAAGTAACACGAACCAGGCTTCCGTTTCGTGCGGATTCGTGTGACTTAGTGGATCGTGTTTGTTTTAGCGGCCCGGCTAGGCGTCTAGTTGATCCAGATCGGGTGCCACCCAGGCTAGCCTTGCTTCAGGAGACAAAAGATTTGTTTCACTATAGAACTCAAAAACCACGCGGGGATCAGCGAGGAGCTCCAGGACCGCGTTCGCCATCTCGACCATAGTCGTCTGCTGATCCATTTGCTTGAGAACATTCTGCACCAGCCTGACCCAAAAGACAGTCAGCGTCTCGTGATACTTTTCCGGGCCAACGCCGTGATGATCGAGGAAACGAAATAGGCCGTCGCGCATTTTTTGTAAGGCTTCCTCCTGCGTAAACCGGCTGAGGTACCACACAGCAACGGTCAGATGACTGCGGTGTTTAAATTCTTCCTTCGCCGTGGCGCACGATTCGAAACCCAAGACAACCGCTTCAATCTCCTCCAAGCTATCGTAGTAACGCACGGGGCTCTCCTTTCTTTCAGGCAAACAGCAAAAGACGAGGCGGACCGAAAACTCGATCCGCCCCGTCGCGACAATTTATGAACTCTATTATTTAGCCGCTGCTGCGTTTGACCTGATGGTCAAACGCGACTTGTAGCGCGCCGCTGCATTCTTATGCAGGGCGCCCTTTTGTACCGCTTTATCAATAGTAGAAATAGTCTGCGGCAACAATTCCTTAATCTGGCCCGCGTCGCCCGCGCTCATGGCCACACGCAAATTCTTGATGGAAGTCCGCAAGCGGCTGCGATTGCCGCGATTGATCTTCCGGCGCACTTCACTCTGGCGCATGCGCTTCTCTGCTGATTTATGATTAGGCATTCACTCTCTCTCCGATAACTTGCTGCTTGCTTCTCGTGTTGTCACACCAGTTTACAGTATGGGGGTCTACACGCAAGTGAAGGAGTATAGGGACGGTTCGGGCGAGTGTCAAACTCGCAAGGGCCAGCTCTTTACTGGGAGCGGTGCGGTCCCAGCGATGACTGATTGGTTAAAGCCAAGTTTGTATTTACAATGCTAACAACTGACCACTAGCGACTGATGACTGACGACTGACGACCGACCACTGACAACTGACTTTCACCGATCACTGCCAAATGGAAATTCCTAAACAATACGATCCAAAAGAAGCCGAACAGAACCATTACGAACGCTGGGAAAGCCAGGGTTGTTTTGCTCCTGAGATTAACCGCGATGAGAATGCGCCGGTCTTTTCCATCGCCATCCCGCCGCCAAATGTCACTGGCTCGCTGCACATGGGCCACGCGCTCCAGCACACCATGATGGACGTGCTGACCCGCTACAAGCGCATGTGCGGTTATCGCACCCTTTGGATGCCGGGCATGGACCACGCGGGGATTTCGACGCAGTTAATGGTCAGCCGCGACCTCAAGAAGGAAGGCCTGACGCGTCATGATCTGGGCCGCGAGAAGTTTATCGAGCGCGTTTGGAAATGGAAGGCGGAGTCAGGCGGACAGATTAACAAACAGATGCGCCGCGAAGGGGTGTCGGTCGATTGGTCGCGCGAGAAGTT
>JANMVC010000429.1:0-4471 GCA_031392315.1 Pyrinomonadaceae bacterium
CTTGAAGCGCGGACGTGGCTACGTTTCCGCTGACCGCAATTTCGACGAAGACTTGTCGCTGGGCTACATTCCCATCGATGCCGTACACACGCCAGTTAAGAAAGTTAACTACACTGTCGAGGCGGCCCGCCTGGGTCAGAACACCGAATTCGACAAGCTGACCATTGAAGTGTGGACGGACGGATCGGTTAAGCCGGAAGATTCGATTGGACTTGCAGCCAAGTTGATCAAGGACCACATGTCCATCTTCATCAATTTTGAAGAGGACACTGACGACTTCGCTTATTCCAAAATTGAGCGGCCACCACTCCCTCGTAACGATCAGCTCGATCGATCGGTCGATGAGCTCGAGTTATCGGTTCGTTCATATAACTGTTTGAAGAACGCCGATATTCGCACCTTGCGCGATCTGGTGCAGCGAAGCGAGCGCGAGATGCTTGCTACCAAGAATTTCGGTAAGAAGTCGCTCAACGAAATCAAGGAAATCCTGAACGGCATTGGCCTTGACTTCGGGATGGAATTCGACGAGCAGGGCAATCCGATCCCGGGAACGGGCGGTCGTGATGGCGCTGATCTCAGCGACTTCGACGGTGACGAGGACGACGAGGATTAGTTTATCGTCTCGGCGTCAAACACGTAGTACGATTCGGTTAGTTAGTATCAGGGTTTAGAGTCATGCGGCACCAAAAAGCACATCGTAAACTTGGTCGGACCAGTGAGCATCGCATGTCAATGCTTCGCAACCTGGCGGTCTCGCTCATCAATTCTCGTTCAGAGCGCATCGTCACCACTCTGCCAAAAGCCAAAGAGCTGCGTCCGTTTGTAGAGCGGGCCATCACGCTTTCGCGCAAGGCCAGCAATCTCCAGGGCGAGGATTCAGGCCCTCGGGCGCTGCACCTGCGCCGGCAAGCCGCTGGATTCTTCCATGCCGGCAACATGCAGATGTCAGCGTTAACCGGCAAGCGAGGACAGGTCCGTCCGGCGCGTACTTCCGGCGTCGCAGCCTTGAAGCGTTTGTTCGATGAGCTGGGAGAGCGTTACAAGGATCGTCCGGGCGGTTACACCCGAATCTTTAAGCTTGGGCGCCGCGTGGGTGACAATGCCGAGCTCGCCATAATCGAGTTGGTTGATAACCCGGGCGAACTCGCAGCTCTTGAAGCGGCGAAAAAGCGCAAGCAACCAACTACAAAAAAGAAGAATGTCGAGGCGAAGGCAACGTCTTCCCGCGCCTCCTCAACTGGCCGAGCTGGCGCCGCGAAAAAGGAAGCTGATACCCAGGCAGCGGATGCAACGGATGCAACGGAAGCGCCGGAAGTGATAGCAGAGGAGCCGGCGGCAGAAGGAACGGATTCCGAGACAGAGTCTGGTGCTGAAAAAGACTAGAGAAGTTTGATTTCAATTTTGAAAACGCCGGGACGCTGATGCAGTCACGCCCGGCAGGGAATGCCCCAATCGACCAACAGTCTTTTGGGGCTGACGCTTTGATGGAGTCTTATGGTCCCGTCAGCCAGCCCAACAGGAACTTTGAAGAAGATGGATGATCGTGAAAGCCCACAGCCGGAAGTAGAAGTGCTACCGGGAACCGAGACTGTAGTTGAAAGCGGGCGCGGGCGCCGTCGCAGGACCAAGCCGGCGTCCACTGATGCTTCAGTGAACATGGACGAGTTGCGCGAGATCATTGGGCTGATCCGCGAACACGACTTTACTGAGTTTGAACTCGAGCGCGAGGGCTTCCGGGTTCGCTTCCGCCGTGGAAGCGAAGCGGATATCAGTGACATGGGTGCCACCAGGTTGGTTGGCGGATCGTCCGCCGTCGCGAGTGGCGCCACTGACACCGCGCCGGCAGGTACCACATCCACAACTCCGAGTCATCCAGGAGCAAAAGCGGAAACCGCTGCGTCCGAAGACCAGGATCTTCACATGATTACGTCTCCTATCGTCGGCACCTTCTATCGCGCCGCGTCTCCTAACGCCGATTCGTTCGTCAAGATCGGCAGCCGGGTCGAGTCTGAGACGGTGGTCTGCATTATCGAGGCCATGAAGTTGATGAACGAGATTCAGGCTGAAACCAGCGGCGAGGTCGCAAAGATTTATGTGGAGAATGGTCAGCCGGTTGAATATGGCCAGCCGTTGTTCGGAATCAAAAAGTAGCCGTCCAAATTCCAACGTCCAATGTCCAAAGTCCTTCTGGGCTAACGGATGTTGGACGTTAGAGTTTAGGCCTTAGACAAAAGATGACGCCGGAAACCCGAAAGTTTAAGAAAATCCTAATCGCCAACCGCGGCGAGATCGCCTGCCGTATTATTTGGACGTGCAAGGAGATGGGAATCCGCACCGTCGCCGTCCACAGCGATGTAGATCGAGACTCGCTCCATGTTCGTTACGCTGACGAAGCCGCCTGCATTGGTCCGGCGCCTTCCGCGCAGAGCTATCTGAACATCCCCGCGATCATTAGTACCGCCGAGATTTTCAATGTCGATGCGATCCATCCAGGCTATGGCTTCCTCGCTGAGTCGTCGAAGTTTGCCGAGATTTGCGAAGCCTGCAACATTAAGTTTATCGGGCCGCCCGCGAAGATGATCCGGTTGATGGGAGACAAGGTTGAGGCACGCCGCGCAATGACCGAAGCGGGCTTGCCGGTCCTTCCTGGGAGTCCCGATCCGATAACTTCAGAAGCCGAAGCGCTGCGATTGGCCCGGGAGATTGGCTTCCCCATCATCGTCAAGGCTTCCGCAGGCGGAGGCGGCCGCGGAATGCGTATTGTGCGCACTGAAGGCGAACTCGGCAAGGCCCTGGAAACTGCATCAACTGAAGCGGCTGCAGCTTTCAAGGACGGCAGCGTCTACATCGAACGCTATCTTGAGGCGCCTCGCCATATCGAAATCCAGGTGCTGGCTGATGAGCACGGCGAGTGTATCCATCTTGGCGAACGTGAGTGCTCCATTCAGCGTCGACATCAGAAGTTGTTGGAAGAGGCTCCATCGCCGGTGCTGTCTCCCGAGTTGCGCAACCAGATGGGCGACGCAGCGGTGGCGGCGTGTAAGAAGTTGGGTTACGCCAGCGCGGGCACAGTCGAGTTTCTGCTTGACCAGGACAACAAGTTCTACTTCATGGAAATGAATACGCGCATTCAGGTCGAGCATGCTGTCACCGAGATGGTTACGCTGGCGGACATCGTGCGTAATCAAATCAGGATTGCTGAAGGCGAGCCACTCGGTTTTACCCAGGACGATCTGTTAATCGTGGGCCACGCGATCGAGTGCCGCATCAATGCGGAGAATCCGGAAACATTCGCGCCGTCGCCCGGGAAAATCACAGCGTTCAATCTTCCCGGCGGACCAGGAGTGCGCGTCGATACCTATGTCTATTCGGGCTACTCGGTGCCGCCCTTCTACGATTCGATGATTGCCAAGGTCATCGTGCACGCGCGGACGCGCGACCTGGCAATCGCCCGCATGAAGCGAGCGCTCGATGCGATGGTGATCGAAGGGATCAAGACGACGATTCCGCTTCACTTGAAGATCATGGACGATCCGAAGTTTAGGGCGGGAGACGTTTCGACTAATTTTATGGAGCATTTTCTGACTCAAAACGGGGCAAAAGTGGCGAAGCAGCAGGCCGGACCGCCGGCTCAGTGAGTTTAGACGCGGGCGTTTGCCGTTTGTGGGCGAGATGCCTATAATATTCGACTTTTCTGTGGCGAGTTTGCTTGTCTGAGAGGATAAAGAGATGTCATACGCAGTAATCAGAACCGGCGGCAAGCAGTTTGTCGTAAACAAGGGCAATACCATACGCGTTCCCTCAATCGAGGCGGAGGCTGGCAAGTCAATCGAGATAGCCGCTTTGTTGACGGCTGGCGACGGCGCGGACGCGGTTGTTGGCGAGGCGACTGTTAGCGCGACCGTCGTTGATCACGGCCGCGGCGCGAAGATTGTCGTCTTCAAGAAGAAGCGGCGTAAGCAGTACAAACGCAAACAAGGTCACCGTCAGGGTTACACGACGATAACGATAGATTCGATAGGCTAGAGCAGATGCTGGATGTCAGATGCTGGATATCAGCTACTAACATCTAACCTCTGGTATCTAACATCTGGAGTTCAAGAAATGGCACATAAAAAGGGAGTTGGTTCATCACGCAACGGCCGCGACTCGAATTCGCAGCGATTGGGACTCAAGAAGTTTGGCGGCGAGAATGTACTCGGCGGCAATATTCTGGCGCGGCAGCGCGGCACGAAATGGAAGCCGGGCAAAAATGTCGGCCGCGGGAAAGACGACACACTCTTCGCGCTGATCTCCGGCGTAGTGAAGTTTGAAGACAAAGGCCGCAGCGGAAAGTTTATCAGTGTCTACGCGCAGGAGCAGGCGTCTTCAGCATAGGACAGTGCCAACCAACTTACGGTATTCGCGACGCCTGAGCCAAGTCTAAGACTTAGTGCAGGGCGTCGCTTTCGATTTGGATGTTTATTGATCG
>JANMVC010000443.1:0-4742 GCA_031392315.1 Pyrinomonadaceae bacterium
CGTCGGCGAACGAGAAGCCCGAGCAGATCAGTAAGGTGTCCGGCTCCAGCAAGAAATTCTTCAAGCGCTCAAACAGCGACGAGAACGGCGCGGACTGGGTTTGGTCGTACTTGATATGCGAGGGGTACACCATCGTGGAGCCCGCGTCGGTGTTGCTGCGGATGATCTCGCCACTGTCGCTCTTTGACCAGCCAATGGAGCCGTGCAACTTCCAAAGGCGCACCCAACGCTTGGGTAAGTCGTTATTTGAAATGCTGGACGGATCGAAGAACGGAACCTTGGAGCCGGAGAAGCCGTCGAAATATGGCGTCTTGACGCGCTCCATCGCCTCCTCAAAAAGCAAGTCGTAATTCGTGGTGAAAATTTCCACCGGATAATTGCGATTGATGCCGTTGATCCAAGAAATCGTATCGGAAAATGGATTGGCTCCCGCTGGCAAAGGCTTGCTGACTATTTCATAAATTAATGCGCATATTTTATGGGAAAGGGACTGGAAGCCCTCCGCGTCAAGGCCGCAGACCTTGGATTTCCCAATGACCTCGGCGAGCGCTCTAATGCGAGAGAGCGCCAGCTCAATGTTCGAGTGCTGAATTTGCTTTTCGATACCCTCAAACGCGTCCTTATATTCATCCTTGAGCCCCACCCGGACCAGGTCAGTTAAGCCCGCCACATTGGGAATTAGCGGCTCGTAGGCTCCTGCATTCCCTACGTTCACGCTGACGGGAGCACCCGCACCGATCAGTAGTCCTATCTTTTTTCGCCCGTGGGAAACAATATGTTTGAAGTCAAACATATATTGATCCGGGTTGTGAACGGTGTTTGTCAAAGCGAGCCTTTAGGGGAAATGGAGCAAAAAACTAACTGTGAAATTCTGCGGAATTTTTACGACGAGCCCCGATTGCTCGGATAACCTTCCTCACGCTCCATACTTGGCTCGATACTGCGCATTGAAATCCTCATCTTTGCAGAAGCAGATCGACCTTGCCGATTTTTTCGATGGGTGCGACGGGGTATCGGGGAACGGGCGTATCAAATCGAGTTGAGTAATATTTAGTGCGGGATCGCGCTTAACCACTAGCTCAGCGGCCAAAAGTATGCCCGCCAGCGCGGACTGAAAGGCCATGGGAACTTCTGCTTGGCTGTCCGCCCCCGCTGAACCGAATGCCATTACAGCGCCACCGCAGATGGCCTCAACGTACAGGTCATTTATGGGCCGCCCCTCATAAGGCAAAAGCGCGGCCAGCGGCACTTTGGAGTGCGTCGCTATCAACTCGAGGAAAGCTCGGTCTGTGGGTGTGCCCTGCTGAAGTCTTTGTCTGACTGGTTTTAGCTGATCGTCTGGGAGACGCAAACCTTTAAGGACCAGTTGGTCCCGATTAAGTACATCCCCACTGGGCATATACAGGCACGCTAAACATGACGCATCGCCAAGGAAGTTATGACGCGAGATGCCAGCCTCGCCGGCCTGGGTCCAGCCGTTAAAAATCCGCCTCGGTAAGCTGGCTTGAATCTGGATTCTCGCCTGAGCACTATCAACAGCGGATACGACGGTATCAGGGTTTCGACCAGATACTTGCTCAATGTAGCTCGCCCACGGCAGGTTATGCGGAAGCACAGCCATCCGACTTGACTTCCCCACGGCAAGCCACTGCTTGGCAAGCAGCGACTTTGTGGCCCCTTCATCAGTGGCATATGCCATTGCGTAGCGCTGAAGATTACTTCCTTCAAGAGTTTCGGGATCGATAACGTGCAAAGTTCCAGTGCAGTCGACTCGATTGATCGCCCAAAGAAATCCGTTACCCACTGCCCCAGCGCCTACAAGGTGAACATCCTTAATATGAATCGACCGGAGCAAGGGGTCGGCACCCACGCGCTTAGGTGCTGCCAGTGTGTAGACAGAGAATTCCAATTCTTTATCTACCGCACCCGAATGGAGTTGGCCGGCGAAGATGCTCCGAAATAGATTGGCGCAGGCCAGGCAAACTGCCGCACCCGCTCCAAAAGGATTTGATGTATCCCTGCTGCGTACCGGCCTACTCATCGACAGGCGTGCCGTCCAATTGTCGGATCCAACATACCATGTGGATTTTGCGCATCCCAGGCCTTGCGCTGGTGGAGATTCACCGAATACGAGCGCGCGCGTAGCGCGCTTCAAGTTTGTCGTGACAGAGATTTTGGGGTTGATGCGCTTAGCTTGAACACGCAAACCATTCAGGTATTGTTTGGCTGCACCGTCGGCGGCAGACAGAACGATATTCGGATACAACCGAGAAAGCAATCGAATTACCAGGTCTAAACTGGTCCGCCCCTCTTCTGTCTTAACTGCATTTTTATCGAAGCAAATCCCAATCCGTTCGCTTTCCAGCATTCCCTCCAACACCGTGGAATCCAGGCCACGCAGAAGCAAGGAAGCCGCTTGAGCATTCTTGTCAAAATAGGTCGCCAAGGCCATTAGTTGCTTTCAATCATTAGCTGGTTCGGAGGTTGACTCGGGTCTACCTCTTCCCATGAACCGGTTGCTCTAAGCCGGTAGACTGCACATTCTTCAAGGCTAAAAGGCCGCACTGCGAAATCCGGAATGACCAGCGAAAAACAACCTATGTTCGTTGCCACCGCATAGTTGTCATCCGTTTCGGAGTGATAAGCCGCTCCGGGGTGACTATGCAATTGAGCGATCAACATCAGCTGGTGCTCGAACAGGTGAACATTGAGTCTGTGCAGTTCGTCACCGTCCACGACGACACACACGCCATCGGGGGTCCTAAGCCCACGCTGCTCGGGAACGATCAGCTCGGTGACCTGGAACGTCGCGTGTGCAAGAGTTCCAGCCCACAAAACCATGCCCTCGAGCCCTGCTCGGCCGGCCGATCGCAAGAGATCGTGCCCAGCAGAGATTACCCGTTCAGGAACAAGGACAGTGGTGGCTGCCGACAGGTTGCTCACGACGGGATGCTGATTGAAAACTGACCGTTCGGGACGACTTGAATGGCAAACGACTGGGACAAAATCGGCTCGGAGCCGTAACGCCCCAGAAAATCCAGCAGTCGGACCAACTTTCCAGCGCCTGAACTACGGTGACGAAACCAGGAGTCGCCGGAATGTCCGGGGTTGTCATGGTACTCACGCACGCCTTGAAGACACATGAACGGACGTTCATCATCGGGGCTCCATGCAACCACAAGCTGGTGCACTTGCCCATTCGAGTCTTGGCGAACAAAAGGCGGTAATTCGCTTCGTTTCAGCGCTCGCCTGGTTAATGGATCAACAAAACGTATTGATGGAGGCTCAATATCGTAGTTCGAGAAATCCATCATTGCGCCAAACATGACCAGCGGCGGTTTTGTAGCTTTGGCTACAAAGGCAAAAAGCAAGTGGGGGAACTGGTATTCAAGCAACCAAACGCCACGGGCCCGGAAGTGGTCGGCCAGCGCGAGATACTCCGAAAGCTCTCGATCGACTTTGCGTCGGACTAAGTCCGGATCCACATACATCGGAGTCAGCCAGCAACTCCAGCATCGAGGCTGAGGAAAATCAGAGCCTTGTCGGTGAAACCGAACGATTCAATCGTATTTGCTTTGTCAAGAACGTTCCCGTCCTTGTCTTTCAGTATCCAGCGGCTCAGATCAGGACTATCGGCCACTCCAGCTTTCTTGAGAGCCGGTTCAACGATTGTGCCGATCAAATCATCTGGATCAGCCTTGATGTTCACCGAGGTGCCATTGACAACGACTGTTAGCTTGACGTCGTCCTTCTTTGGCTTGCCTTTGCCACCATCGCCTTGCGATTGAGCCATCTCTTGCCTCCCAATTAGTTGTGTGCATAGATAGTAACGATTTCTTACGAAAAGTGTAGGCCTAAGTTCACTCAGAATTTTGATGCAACGCAGCAAATGCAGTGAGGGATGTGAAAGCTGAAAAGTCAATGTAAAAAATACCTGAAAAAAGGATGACCTCTCGCTTATGCGCTCGCGTCGAAACGCATCGTTCTTCGGCGGAGAACGTTCGTAATGAAAGGCACGTCGCTAACTTTTTCCGCCTACCCAACAACTGCGTGATCGAACTGGGAGACCCGGATGCAGTTGTTTAGGTTGCCGAGGTTACTCGTCCGCCTTTGCTTTGATACTTGGGTACACACCGCAGTACACACCGCTCCCTATGTGATTGGGGTAGGAACCGGTGATGGCAAACGTCGTCGCAATGGCTGACTATCGATAATCGAACATTGTCAATAACCAGACTGATAGCGCTAGACACCAAGCAGCCCTGACACACAAGATATGGAAGCGCCCGCAGTATCTATTTCGTCGCGACAGCCATCAACTCAAACGCGCCCAGCGCCCTCGCCTGCCCGTTGAGCAGCACATCGACACGGTGCTTGCCCGCATGGTGCTTGCGGGTGGTCATCTCCGCGGTCGATACCGTCTTGCTCAATCGCACGGTTTCCTTCGGTGCCAGGCTCAACACCTTGAGCTTGAAGACCTTGGCACTGGTCTTGCCGCTGGCCTTGACGTAGTGGATGCAGAAGTCCACCAGCACCTCTTGCGCTTTGGTGCTGGTGTTGGACACGTCGAAAGAGATCGTCACTTTCTCGCCCATCGCTACACGTTTGGGCGTGATGCGCACGTTCGCGACCTCGACTTTCGCGCTCTGGCCGAAGCCCAGCACCTCCAGTGCGCCGGCCTCGCCGCGTTTGACGGCCGAGCGCAGCGCGTGCTGGACGATCCAGCGGCGTTCCTCGCTGGC
>JANMVC010000454.1:0-2025 GCA_031392315.1 Pyrinomonadaceae bacterium
CGAATTTTGGATAAGAGCGGACACCAGGTTCTGCTGGCTGATTCGCTGATCACCCAGGGAATTGCGCTGGCGCGAATGGGCAAGACCGATCAAGCACAGTTTACTTTCCAAAGAGCGATGGAAGTAGCTGTTCAGGTCGGGGCGCAAAATAAAGCCGGTCTGGCCGCGCTGACGTTGATCGAAGAGATTGACGGGTTGCCAACTGAGTTCGCGGATACAGTCTATGACCGGGCGGCGGAATGGCTGGCCGAGTCGCAGAGTCTGGAACTTGTGCAACGAGTGGTGGCGGCCTCAAAGAAGATCCGTGTAAAGAGCCGTGGCGAGTTGAATCCCGAAGAAGCTACGAAAGCCGTGCTCAACACGCCCTGTGACCTGCAAAAGGAAATGTCGAGGCTTGAAGGCGTAATGATCAAGCAGGCGCTCACCAGAGCAAACGGCAGCTTGACCCGCGCCGCCTCTCTTTTATCCATGAGCTATCAGGCCTTAGCTTATGTCATCGAAGCAAGACACAAAGACTTGCTCAAGGAGCGCTCACCAGTGCATCGTCGCTCGCCGCGAAAGGGCGCGCGAACTTAGCGAACTCACCAAGACGAGGCCTGCCATTCTTAGATCACCTTCCGGTATCCATTTAGTATCCGCCCTCCCGTTTTGATTGATTGCCACCCCCTTGCGGCATTAGAATCGACCAATCAGCCAACCAACTTGGATTCGCCAGGCCCCGGTGAGTGGCCGCGATAAGGAGACGTATGAAAACTCTGCTCGCTTGTTTCGTTGTTTTGACATGTGCATTGTGCGTCGCGGCCCAGACCGCCTCAGGTTTGATTGAAAGGGCGGTGCCACTAACGCAGGCCGCGGTCGCGCACGACGGCTCGGGCGCTCCAGCGCTTGAAGCGACCTTAAAAACTACGGCGCTTCATGGCGCCGCTGATTCTCCGGTTACCAACATTCGCATGATAGTCAGAAACGCAAGCGGGATCGCCTACGCTTACGTCTCGGGGTTAGTTACTTTCTACGACGCTTCCGGCGTGCGTTGTGGCGAAGGGCTATTCAAGGCAGACGCGCTCGCCGCCGATGAAGCCGTTGAGACTGACACGCCCGGCATTCGCATTCGCTGCGCGCCGGCCAACTGGCGCATCGTGGCTACGAACCTGCTGCCGCGCGTTTCACCGAATAGCATTCCGTCTACCCCGCCGGCGCCGAGCCGCACCAGTTCGAATTTAATTATCAGCGTTGATGGCGAGGAGCATCCGCTGCAACTGGAAAAGCCGATGGTGGTAACGATGGGCGATTCCAGACGCACTATCCTGGTGCGCCCAGCGCCTTAAGCCCGACTCGTTTCGCGCTTGACCGCTCAGATTTCGAGTTCTACGATTGACGTGTAAACCAACCAGCAACTCAGAAAGCAGGGTATTTTTATGGCAGAGAACCAGGCAAACACATGCGCGCATCCAGCTTGCGATTGTCCGCCCGAAGCGGGCAGTAAGTATTGTGGTGAATACTGCGAGGAAGCCGAGAAGGCGCATGTCACCGAGATAGGTTGTAATTGCCAGCACGACGGCTGTTAGAACCAACGGAACGCCGCACCATTGCAAGACCCTCCGCGTTATCCCCTGGCGATCCCCTCATTTTGTGATTTCCATTTGTAATCAATTTGCAACTTCGCCATCGCCGGGCAAACGGCAACGCCTCTTAGAATTTCCTCATCCTGACAACAGCAAAACCAGCGGGCATCATTCGTCAACATGAGTCGGCAGAGTCGGGCTGGTTTTCCAAAACGAAATCCCAAACCAAAAACGCGCATTGAAAAGCGCAAACACTAAGAGGTGAATTATGAAGAAATCTATTTTGGCTTTAAGTCTTTCGCTCGCTTGTGCGTTCGTCGCCAACGCGCAAAAGGCGGAAACCCGCGCAACCGGCGATGCCAGCAATCAAACGTCAGCCGACGTGAACCGTGCCGGCAAGAACGTCAGTCTTGACTCAGGCACTCGTTTAACTGGTCAATTGCAAAACAGCATCGATGTGCGT
>JANMVC010000532.1:0-7352 GCA_031392315.1 Pyrinomonadaceae bacterium
TTCCCGCTACGAAGTATGAACTGGCAGCGACGAGCGATAAGGAACTCATCAAACTGCAGATTGCCAACGTCCTAATCTCTTTGACTGATTTGCAACGAATTGCAAAAGCCGAGTCGGTCGCGCTGCGGTTTGGTCCGGTAACCTATCGAATGGACAAAGACAACCTGAACGCCCTGCGCTATCTGACTTCGGAGATCGAAAAAGACCTACCCAAATAACGTTGGGCTGGAATTGCGCTACTTGGAAATAGACGACGCGGTCGTGATCGGCCGCGAGGCCATCGTGAAGTCTGTAGCCACGGGCACATTTTCCATCGTCAACTCAATCAGCCGATCGACAACCTTGTTAAGATCCTTGGTTTCTTCAAACACTCGGAGCTGTTCCTCGGCTGAGGTGCGCCGCTCGAGGATAGTGTGAATGTGCTCGATTTCCTTCCGCGAGCCCAGTTCGTCAACTACGTCGTCCACAAAATCCAACAACTCGAGAACCAGGTCGCGGGTGGGCACTTCCTTCTGCTTGCCGAAGTCGATCATCTTGCCATCGAGGCCCCAGCGCACCGCGCGCCACTTATTCTCCTGAATCAGCATCCGGCGATATAAACGGAACCCGAGGTTCTTTTCGATCAACTTCGTGAGCTTGGCGACGATTGCCTGGAAGAGCGCGGCAATCGCGATGGTGTCGTCAACGCGCGTGGGAATGTCGCAGATGCGAAACTCCAGGGTCGGGAAAATCGGGTGCGGCCGCAGGTCCCACCAAATTTTACGGCCATCGTTGATGCACTTAGTCTTCACCAGCAGATCAACGTAGCGCTGAAAATTACTGTAGGAGTCGAAGTGGTCGGGAATGTCAGTGCGGGGAAACTGTTTGAATACTTCCGTGCGATACGACTTGAGACCGGTGTTGTGGCCCATCCAAAATGGTGATGAAGTGGTCAAGGCCAGCACGTGCGGCAGGAAATAACGCGCCGCGTTCATGATGTGAATCCGGCGTTCCGGGTCAGCGACACCGACGTGGACGTGCAGTCCAAAAATCAAAAGCGAGCGGGCTACGTTTTGCAGCTCCTGGACTAACAGTTCATACCGTTCATCGTCATAAATTTTCTGGTCCTCCCAACGAGAGAACGGATGAGTGGAGGCGGCGACGATCACGAGGCCAGTCTTTGCCGCGAGAGCGGAGATGATGCTGCGCAGGCGCGTGATGTCGGCGCGGGCCTCCTGAATGTTCTTGCAGATCCCGGTGCCCACCTCGATCATCGACTGGATCATCTCCGGCTTAATCTGCTCACCGAGGATCATCTTGCCCTCCTCGAGAAACTCGGAGACATGGCTCCGCAGTTCACGAGTTTTCGGATCCACGATCTGAAACTCTTCCTCAATTCCCAGGGTGAATTGGTCAAACATGGGGCTAGCTCCCTTGTGTGCGAGTTGCGAACGGTTCAGGCCTCGAGGCCTCGCTGAATCATCCGCCAGTCAGGCTTATTTTTGCCAAGCACCTCGTGGCGAAGATGCTGCCAGGCGCCCTTCGGCGAATGCAGCGGGCTGTAAAGATCAAAGTGAAAAGACCACTTTTGCGGCGTGCCTTCGACGTAGAGAAAGTGCATCGCAGATCTTGCCCTGCCTTTCTCAGAAAATCCGCCATCCGTATTTCGGTGTTTGGCGAATACCTCGGTGAAGTCTTTCCGCCGAGATAACGTGGACCGGATCATCGGCGAGGCCGTAAATTCGCAGCCAACACCGCCCTCCCCCCAAACGTTGCCGATCCTGTTTACGAACTGCCAAAGATCCTTCGCTCGAAACCGCGACAGAATCAAGATGAGTGCTTGTTGGGCTGCAACCGAAAGTGCCTCGAAGGCCTCTTCATCGGCCGGCATCTCCCACATACCCGCCAGCTTGCCGCTCAATGCTTCGCGGTAATCGGCCGAGAGGTCGTGCCATCGGAGATGACTAACCGGCGTCGCTGTCTCCACCACTCCCAAGTCCCTGCTCAATTAACGATCGGTTCTCATCCGAGAGGCTCTGGAATCTTAGTCCCACGCCGCGACCGGGATTGTTGTAGACCACTTCGGCATTGGCGACGATTTGCTTGCCGTCGCTGAATGGAATACGCACGAGCAGCACGGAACCTTCAGGCAGCGTCGCCTGGGTGTTCATATAGAAACCGCCCACGCTAATGTCTTTCGTGCTGGCGACACCGGTTGCGTCTTTACCATCAAAAAAGACATCCACTATCAACCTCGAACGATCATAACGCCGTCGATCGTCGGGCGCCGTCGCGTTTTCGCCTCGCTCATCTACCACAGTCTGTCTCCTCTCAACAATATCATCAAGACATCACCGCGCCTGGAATTCGCTCCAGCGACGAACATTGTAACCGCTTAACGAGGTGGACTCGGCAAACTACTTTCTCTCGCTGATAATAAAAGTCGGAACCATCCCGCCGCCAGAGCTCACATTCGCCAGTTCCGAATACGATAGCCGGGTGAACGCCGAGCGAACCTTGCCATTGAATAGCAGCGGATCGAGGTCGACCAGTTGTTCAGCAAATTCAATCGAACCATCTTCCTGCAATGCCGGGAACGTCTCGCGCGCGGTCGGCACTCGCTCCTGGACAAGATAATCGCCGTCCGCCAGGGCAGCTTGCAAGGCCGCTTCCCACTCCGACTGATCGCTGTTCCAGCCAATCGTGATTCCGTGGCCGCCGTAGTCATCGTTTGGTTTCAGAACCAACTTCTCATTGTTTGCCCTGATGTACTCAAGTAGATCCACTTCCTCGCCGCGGTAGTCGCTGGTCTCCGCCCGCACCAGCCGGGTCCACGGCACATGTGCGCGGATTGCCTCCTGCTCACTGGGCGTAAAGAGCCGCGCGCGGCGCTGATCAGTCAAGACGGCGAACAACGCCTTCTTGTGGATCAGCTTCGAGCGAAAACTATTGACCATGCAAATCGCACCCGCACGGTAGGCATCCAGCAGCGCGGGGGCTTCATTTATGATGGGCAGATACTCATTGACCAGCAGGCGCTTGTAAACGATGTCGATCTGCACGTCGCCCACGCGCAGTCGGCCATCTTCAAACACCAATTCCTGCGGCGTACAAATAGTTGTTGGATAACCTTCCCGTTCAAAGAATTCCTTGAACAGTTCAAACTCGCTCTGCGTGGGCCTGTCAGGTAAGTCGACAATCGCAATCTGCGGCGCGCTGTCCGGCTTGCGTCCAAGAAATTCCTTATAGGAATCCAGCAGCACGTCCAGCATGAAACGGCTGCCGTAGAGCGGCCGGACGTTGTAAGTCTCCTCAAACTTCTTCATCACGGGCAACTTCAAAAAGATATCGTAAGCGGCGTCGACGTAAGCGATGCCGGCGGGGCTCTCGCCGTTGAGTTCTACAAAACTGTACGCGCTGTCGGTGAGAAACGAGTCGAGCCTCGCCGTTGGTGAGACGGCATGGTAGCCCGGGTCGATGCTGATCAGGTCGCGCTCGATATCTGTCAGGCCAAGGTCAGTGATTAATGAATCATCGCCGATGGCTGCGTCCTTAACTTTTTCAATTGCGCTCCAGACGGTTTCGCAAACTCGACAAATGCGGGTGAAGTCCTCTTCAGTTACGAAGTGCGGTCGCAGGTAGGGCGAAAGCCGCCGGCCGCCGAAAATTAACTTGGCCTGCTCCAGGCCATCGTCGAGCATTTTGCGAGACGACTCGGCGAGATGATCGTCGCGGAGCAAGTCGTGATAGCGGGAGACAGCCTCATGCACCATAGAAACGATATTTCTACAAAAGCAGGATTTGAAATTGCCGGCCTAAATCGCCGAACTACTAATATTTCCGGGAGGGATTAGAGTAACACAGCAGGTCGGAGGGCGGCCATGAGGCACTGAGATCTGACCGGCCCCGAGGCGAGTTCACGTGGACACAGTCGCTGAACTCGCTACTTGGTTTTGATGGTGATCACGAGTTTCTGTCGGTTACGCACAATCTGAAACGTCGCAGTTGCTTCGCTGTTGTTGAGCAGCGAGGAAGGCACCGGACGCGAGTAGACCGCCTGGCCGTTGATCGCCTCAATGACATCTCCGGGCAGAAGTCCTGCCTCGAAAGCGGCGGTTGCGGGTTCGACATGCACAACCAACAAACCGCTGCTGGCCCCGAAGTGAATTGCGGCTTGCGGCCTGAGCGCAATGGTTTCGATGCCACGCGCGACGAGCGAACCTGGACCGCGATGTTTCGGCGCGTCTGCGCCAGGCATCCGCCGGCCAAAGAAAGGATCAGGCGACTCGCTCAACTCAATCTCAAGAGCCTCAGACACCAGCTTCTCGGGACGGGCGACAGTAAACTTTAGTGAACTCCCGGACCCGGCGCCATCCAGTATCCAGGTGAAGTCTTCGGCATTGCGGACCTCATCGTTGTTGACACGGAGAATCACATCGCCGGGCCGCAGATGGGCGCGGGCGGCCGGGCTGCCGGGAATGACCGAAGTCAGCAGGATTCCTTCGCGCTTTCCGGCCAGGGCGCGGGCGCGATCAATCTGCCAACCCTCGCGCAAGATTCGTTCGAACGAAAGCGCACCGATTGGCTCGCCCCTAATTCCCAACCAGGGTCGCGGCACGCTGGCCTGCCGTTCGACCACGCGCCTGACTGCGCTGCGAACTGACGACATGGGCACAATCGACGCTTCATTGCCTTTGACGGCGTCAACAATGCCGAGCGTTTCGCCAGCGTCGTTGATGGCGATGCCGCCCATGTTCGCCGCGCTAAGTTTGCCTGACTTAATCCTGACTCGATGAACTTTTCCCGATGGAGTGCGGCTAATCTTCACCACCGTTGCTTCCGTTTCACCGATGCGAACGTACATCGCGGGGCTGGCATTTGATGTCGAGGCGGATGCAGGCTCTGGCCCGACCAAACGCAGGTGCTGACCAACAGCAATGCTCTCCTCTTTCGGATCAGCAAGCTGCGGCAGACTGCTGTTAGTCAGGGTGATCACGGAAAGGCCGGTCAGCCCGTCGAGTCCAAGATAGCGGGCCTTGAGCCGCTTGCCATCGCGGGTGACAACTTTGAGATCCGCGGGCTGCAACATCCCTGCAAATGGAATGGAAGGGACGCCGGCAATCGCCACGGGCGCTTCGACTGGGGACACTGGGGCCACACCTCTCGGCGCGGCGGCGGGATTCACACGCGCGCCAGGAGTTTGAAAAGTGCCGGGAGCGTCAGGTGCATCTGGCGCGTCAGGAAAAGGCAGAGGCGGCATTTCGGCCTCAGCCTCCGGCAGCCAAACAGCGATCGTGCGACCGTCGTCGAGGGCTAGTCCGGCAATCACATTAGTGTGGATTTCATTTTCGATCTGAAAGGTCTTATCCAGCTTTGTGATCGCCGCGAGTTCGTTTGTTCTAAGCAGCAGCCGAAAAAGCTTGAGGCCGTTTAGTCCATGAAGAATGGTGACAACCTGTGGCGCCCTCGCGGCGTTTTGGATCACTACCGGTCTCACGCGCACCGGCCTGACGCGCGGAGCGGAAACGATTTTTTTCTGCACCACCGCCTTTGGAGCTTTCGCCGGCGCCTCAGGCGGAGGCGGCCCGACCATTGTTTGCGCCTCGACATGAGCGCAAAACACGCTTGAGACGATTACCAGCGCCACTGCACGAATTGTGATTTCTATTCTCATTTCTGGATCAATCTAGCTGGCAAAAAGCCATAATCGAAATGTCCTACAATCCGTGTCCAGCTGCGCCCTCCCTAACGGGTCGGGCTTCAGCAAGCGCGAGTTACCACGCGCCTCTCGACGAGGCCATCAACGGCGACGGATTCTGATTCAAAGCCCGTTGCGAACCGAAGCTTACGCCGGGAACTGAAATTGTTTTTGCAGCCCCGCGTCCGTTGTCGAGCGAAACCCTGACGGGTTGCGCCGAGGCGTCAATCGGAAAAACCGAATGACCTGCGGCGGCTACCAGATCCTCGGGTCTCAGCACTTTTGCTGCGGTACTGGCCATGTCCCTCGTCTTTATGCGATTGCCCGCTGTCGCCAACTGATTCCCCGCTCGCCCATCGCGATTCGCGCCCTGTCTGCCGGTCGCATTCGGACTGCCCGAAGCAGAGTCGTTTACAGCTATCGTTGGCGCTGAACCACCATCATTGTTGGAAACAGTCGGCGCAGTTGGGGACGCACCATTCGATTGACGAGAGTCAATTTGCGGCGCGCTGCCAGGGGTCACGGCTACGGAAGAGTCCGTGGCCGGGCGCAAACTCAAAATCACCGCAGCCGATCCGATCATCAGCAACAGTGCAGCCAGCGCCGCAGACTTCAAACCAAAAGACGCTCCAGCTAATCGGAATGGCTGTGTTGCGCCGCGCTTCTCGTTAGCGAGACGAGCGCGCAGACGAAACTCAAAGTCGTTGGGAGCAGAGACTGTGCCCAGATCGGAGACGATCTGCCGCAACTTTGACTGCTCGGCATAAAACGTTTCACAACGGCGACATCCCGTTAGGTGACCACTGACCGCCGCGCTAACAGATTCCGTATGGTCAGTCTCTTCAATCTCCCGCCGAATATTCCGACAGTCCATATTTCTTTCCATTTTCATAACACCCTCAATCCGTTTCAGAGATACGCCGTCATCTTCTCACGCAGGAATCCGCGCGCCCGGCTGATTCGGGATTTCACAGTCCCTTCGCTGGTTTGCAGGATGCGCGAGATCTCCTCGTAGCTTCTGCCTTCAACGTCCCGGAGGATCAGTGGGGCCCGATATTTTTCGGGCAGGGTCGCGATTGCCCGCTGCACCGCGCTGCGCCGCTCCGCATCGACGAGTTCGGTATCGGCCAGCGGCCGGCTGTCTGGCGGGTTAAACTCCTGCGGCTCCCCGCCGTCCTTCGATTGAAAGAATCCCGTCAGCGACACCAGCCGTCGACGCTTCCGTTTACGCAGCTCACTGATCGCCAGATTCGTGGCGATCCGGTAAATGTAAGTCGAAAATGCGTACGTCGTCTGATATCGGTCCGCTGCCCGATACACCCTCACGAAAGTCTCCTGCGCTAAATCAACCGCGCCATCGTAATCGTTGGTCATCCGATAGATGTAACTCGTAATCTGATTCCGATAACGGTTAACCAGCTCCGCAAATGCATCCTCGTCGCCAATCCGCGTGGCTTCGATCAGCGCGTGATCGGTTGCCGGGCCCGCCACGAGCTCGGGCCGCACGGCGGCGGCGAAAGTGAAATCACTAATCGTGCTAATTGTGTCCATCAGGGCAGGTAGGCTCTCACACGTGCTGACGAGTTCTTTCCAGTATTAAACCGCTTGTCGCGACTCTTCGGTTCGGCCGTTCGCCTAATCATAACCCCGACAGATGACCGTCCGCAGCTTATAC
>JANMVC010000648.1:0-7745 GCA_031392315.1 Pyrinomonadaceae bacterium
ACCTTACGCTTTCAGTTCGCAACACCGCCGCCGGTCTGCCCACTGGCGCCGACCTGGCTTCTGTGACCATTCCCGGCTCTGCCTTTGCAAGCGGCACGACCGTTCTCTTTACGGCCACCTTTGGCGCGCCGGCAACTCTGACTTCCGGAACGCAATACGCTCTTGTGTTGCGTCCTGTATCCGCCCCGGCGGGTAGCGGCTATTTCTGGATTCGCTCCAGCCCCAGCACCTACGCCAATGGTTCGAGGGTTATTTCGGCCGATAGCGGTGGGACGTGGTCCACGGAGACAACCAGAGATTACAACTTCCGAACCTACATGCAGACGGGCTATTTACCATCCGGCAATCTGGTTTCTTCGCTCAAAGACGGAAACCCGTCGCCGGGAAACTTCGTCCATTTCACTACGCTAACCTGGAATGCGACTACACCCGCAAATACAGCCGTCAAATTCCAGGTCGCCATGAGCGATAGCGAATTCGGCCCGTTCGATTTTGTGGGACCGAATGGTCTTGCGACCAGCTTCTTTACGACGAGTCCAGCGACTATACCGAATTTCGGTGGCAGTCGTTACTTGAAGTACAAAGCCTACCTGGAAACTACCAGCGGCGCGGTTACTCCGACGTTGAATGACGTCTCGGTTTGTTGGGACAACAACAATACGCCTACCGCTGCCAATGGAATTATCAGCGGCCGGATAGTTGGGGACGACGGCAATCCTATCGCCGGAGTGGTCATGCAACTGAGCGGGACGCAAAACCGGCGGTCCATCACAGACGCGAACGGCAGCTATGCTTTCGAGGCTGTCGAAACCACCGGCTTCTATACGGTCGCTCCTGCCTTGACCGGTTACAGCTTTAGTCCGGAGAACCGATCATTCTCGGCCTTGGGCAACCGCACCGAGGCGATGTTTACCGCTTCAAGGGATGCGGCCGTCACGCGCAACGCAATCGACAGCTCCGAATACTTTGTCCGGCAACAATACCTTGATTTCCTGGGACGCGAGCCGGACGAAAGTGGGTTCAATTTCTGGAGCGATCAGATCGTCACCTGCGGTGAAGATGCCGCTTGTCGCGAGACAAAACGCATCAACGTCTCGGCCGCTTACTTCCTGTCGATAGAGTTTCAGCGGACAGGTGGTTTGGTGGATGGACTTTACCGCGCCAGTTTTGGACGCGCGCCGAAGTATGCCGAGTTTATGCCTGACACGGCGGCGGTATCGCAAAACGTCGCAGTGGGCCGAGGCGATTGGGAAGGGCAGCTAGCGGCGAACAAGCGATCGTTTATCCAGTCGTTTGTAAATCGCGAGAGCTTCCGTGCGGCTTACGACCGGTTGAGCAATGCGAGCTATGTCGACGCGTTGATATCGAATACGCGGGTCAGCTTCAGCGCGGGCGAGCGGGCTGCGTTGGTCGACAATTTGAGCAACGGCGCCACGCGAGCTGACGTGTTGTTGCAAATTGCCGAGCACGAAGGCTTCGCGGCGGCCAAGCGCAACGCGGCGTTTGTGATGATGGAATACTTCGGCTACCTGCGTCGCGATCCGGATCAAAGCGGCTACGATTTCTGGTTGACGAAGCTCAATCAGTTTGGCGGCAACTTCGAACGGGCGGAGATGGTCAAGGCGTTTATCAATTCGGGCGAGTATCGGGCGCGCTTTGCTCGGTAGTTATGGTCAGAACCGCCTGCGTAAGCGGGCGGTTTACTTCCCGACAAGAGCAAGTGGCCGACCACCATGCGGGATCGAACTTAATTGGCGGCGGATAAATCAAGAATCGGCTTGCGGATGATGCCCAGTTCGGCTAGATTATCGGCGTTCCTATTGACTAGTTAGCCCGGTCAAGCTATTGTCTCCACTCGCTCAAATTGGCCGCCATCTGATCGGAGTGCAGGCGACGCATCAGGGACATCATAGGGCTTCAGAAATCCTTCCAGGGAAAAATAAGCGAGCACTGACTTAAGCAATACTTTTATTGTCTCACACGGCCAGAGGCCGAACCCCGAGACAGATTAGGCACGAATTCGCAGTTAAATACATTTGACCGAGACGCGTGATAAGGAGCTGGACATGGAAAAAATGCCGCGGGCACGAAAGAGCGGATTAATCGTCAAGGAGGTTGATGGCGAGATCCTGATTTACGATCGGGAGCGGAATAAAGCTCACTGCCTCAATCCAACGGCCGCGAAGATCTGGAAGCACTGCGATGGCGAAACCACGTTGAGCGACGCTTGCGAAGCCTTGGCGCGCGATCTCAATACGCCCGTTGAAACGAGCCTGGTGGAGTATGCGGTAGAACAGTTTTCGGCTGATCATCTCTTGGAAGCCGACAGCGCAATGCCGGCGTTTATGATTCCGGGACTTAACCGGCGCCAGATGGTGCGTACCCTGGGATTAGGCGCACTCATTGCTGTGCCGCTGGTGACTTCGATCCTAGCGCCTACGCCAGCCCAGGCAGCAACTTGTACGCCTTCCGGCGGGGCCTGCACGACAAGCGCGACATGTTGCAGCGGGTTGTGTAACACTACTACTTGCGCCTAGTGGCCAAAGACTTGAATGGTTCAGACGAAGGGCGAGGAGCATCAACTCCTCGCCCTTTTTTGTCAGCAGCCCGAACGTCAGGAGGGCGTTCTTCTTCTCTTGACGCCCTTGCTTACGCGCGGGCTTCTGTTCATGCTTCCCTTACTACGATCGGTTCCATTTCCGTCTGGCGGCTGGCTGCGTCCCGATGAGTGATTCCGGCAATCGGCGGCGGCGGCGGATTCGCCACCAACACTTCAAGCGCTGCATCGATCACTTCGTTAATTCGTGCGACAAACACGATCTCCAATTCCTTGCGCACGTCATCCGGAAGGTCTTCTATGTCCGCCTCGTTGCGGGAAGGGAGCAAGATGCGCCGAATGCCGGCGCGGTGCGCGGCGAGTATTTTTTCTTTCAATCCGCCCACGGGAAACACCAGCCCGGACAGCGTGATCTCGCCGGTCATTGCCGTGTCCGGCCGCACGCGGCGACCGGTGTAGAGTGATGCCAAGGCGGCAGTGATGGTCACGCCGGCGCTTGGTCCATCTTTGGGAATCGCTCCGGCCGGCACGTGAAGGTGCACGCCATAGTCTTTGAACATCTCCGGACTGATTCCAAACTCGTTGGCGTGTGACCACAGATACGACTGCGCGGCGCGCGCCGATTCCTGCATCACTTCGCCGAGTTGTCCCGTAATGGTCAGGCCTCTGCCGCCGGGAAGCAGTGTCGCTTCGATGAACAAAACCTCGCCGCCCATCTCGGTCCAGGCCATTCCGGTGGCCACGCCTGCCGGCAATTCCTTGCGCGCCTGTTCCGGATAGAACCTCGGGGCGCCGAGATAGTCGTGAATGTTAACGGCGTCGATATTGACCGCCTCGGCTTCTCGTTGCGCGACCTTCAGCGCCACTTTACGAGCCACGCTGCCGACGTTGCGTTCCAGTTGGCGCACGCCCGCTTCCCGCGTGTAGCGCGTGGCAATTAATTCGACGGCCGCATCAGTAATGCTTAACTGCCCGGCGAGCAGACCGTTCTCTTCAATCTGGCGCGGAACCAAATAGCGACGGGCGATCTGCAACTTCTCCATGTCGCTGTAGCCGGGAATTGTGATCACTTCCATGCGGTCGCGCAGCGGCGGCGGAATGGGGCCCATCTGATTGGCCGTGGCGATAAAAAAGATTCGCGACAGATCAAACGGCAAATCGAGATAGTGATCGCGAAAAGTGCTGTTCTGTTGCGGGTCGAGAATTTCGAGCAACGCCGACGATGGATCGCCGCGATAGTCGTTGCCCAACTTGTCGATCTCATCAAGCATCATGACGGGATTGTTTACACCCGCCCGGCGGATTGATTGAATTATTCGTCCCGGCATTGAACCAATATAGGTGCGGCGGTGGCCGCGCAGCTCGGCTTCGTCGCGCATGCCGCCGAGCGACATCCGCTCAAATTGCCGACCCAACGCGCGCGCAATTGAGCGTCCCAGTGAAGTCTTGCCCACGCCTGGGGGGCCGACGAAACACAGAATCGGGCTCTTGGCATCCGGTCTTAGCTTGATCACCGCCAGAAATTCCAGAATGCGTTCCTTGACGTCTTCGAGACCATAGTGGTCTTCGTCGAGTATTCGACGCGCCTCCTTGAGATCGAGTTTGTCTTCCGACGACTTTCGCCAGGGCAACTCGATCACGTATTCCAGGTAGGTGCGGATGACATGGTAATCCGGCGCGGCGGCCGGCAACTTTTCCAGTCGCTTCAACTCGCGTTCGGCTTCCGTCTTCACCTCGTCAGGCAAATTCGCCTTGGTCAATCGTTCGCGGAGTAGTTCAGCTTCGGCGCGTTCGCCGCCTTCGTCGTCACCCAGTTCCTTTTGAATCGCTTTCATCTGCTGCCGGAGAATGTAATCGCGTTGAGATTTGTCCATCTCCGACTGCGCTTCGGTAGCGATCTTCGAACGCAACTGGATGATCTCCAGTTCGCGCGCGAGGTAACCATGGGCCAACCGCAGCAGTTCGTCAGCCGAACTTGCTTCGAGCATCTTCTGCTCCTGCTCGACGCCGAGATTCAGGATTGAACCCAAAAAATATGCGAGCCGAACCGGCTCAACCGAACCGAGGATCGCCACTCTCACTTCCGGCGGCACTCCGGGCAGCAATGCGAGCGCTTCTTGAATCATCGCCTGCACATTGCGTTTAAGCGCTTCGACTGCTTCCTGGTCAATGGTTTCGACCTCGGGCAGAATTTCGACCATGGCCCGCAGATGGGGCTCTTCGCGTTTCCATTCAACCACCCGCACGCGCTCTGTGCCCTGGGCAATGATGTGCATCGTCTCCTCGATGCGCTCCATGCGCTTGATCATAGTCAGCGTGCCAACCTCATAGAGGTCCGCGGCCTTGGTGTCTTCGCCGGCAGTTTCCACGTCGGCGCGAACGGTGATACAGGCAAGGAGTTTCTCTTCAGTGGAGAGCGCGGCTTCAACGGCAGCCACCGAGCGCAATCGACCCACAGCGAGCGGAACCACCGTTTCGGGAAACAGGGTGGTGTTTTGCAGCGCCAGAACCGCAACTTCAAACGAATCACCGGGCTTGCGCGGAGACGGCGTTAGGTCGGCAGCCGCGGGCTGGCTCTGGGCCTCAGGTGTTGAGTCTGGTTTTTCCGAAGGTTCTTCCGGCATTGTCATAAATTCCGTCGAATCAACTGCAACGCAGATGGACTATTAGAAACCCGTCGAGATAGTCGTGGCTTAACGACGCGGCTTCGATCGAACAGGGAAACGGAATGGTCTTCTCAAAGCGGCTGTAGGTGATTTCCATTTGGTGATAACTGTAGCCCTGCTTAAAGAAAGTGTCTCGCCTACACCCGCGGACCCGCAAGCTCGATTGATCGATCTCTATCTCGAGGTCGTCTGCACAAATGCCCGCCAGGTCCACTTTGACGATCCAACCATCATGGCTTCGGTAGACATCGGCCGCGGGGTTCCATAAGCGTCCCGAAGGCCTGACGCGATGGGCCACCGTCAACATTGATTCACGATTCGGATTTGGCATGATTATTAGAGTAGGACAGGCAGGAATGCCTGTCCAGATCGGACGGCAGGGTGCCCGCTTTGCTTCCAATGACAAAATGAAAACTGAGCGATGTTAAATGGAAAGTCTACTTTGTTATCTCCACCTCGGCGATTAGTTGCACGCGCGAAGTGATCTCAAGCGTGCCGACTTCAATCGGTGTTGCCGCGGCGGCCATCGTTCGCATTTGTAATTGATCCTGGTAGATAGGCCTAGGCCGCTCCACTCCTTCTTCCTGCACTTCGACAATGCGTACCACTCTGCCGCCCAGGGCCATTGCTATCACCTGCGCTTTGCTTACTGCTTCGCGAGTGGCGTCTCCCAACGCCTGATCGAGCGCGGGCCGATCCTTGCGCAAAGTAAACGCAATTCCCGCTACATCGTTGGCTCCCGCCTGGGCCGTGGCGTCGATCACCGCACCGACTTTGGTGAGATCAGACATCACGACGGTAACACTATTGCGAGCTTCGTATCCGGTGATCGTCGGAGGCTGACCCTCTTTGTAAACCCTGATGGGCTGGAGGCTGTAGCCGCTGGTCTTCACTTCCGCGCCCGCACCCGCCGATCCTTTCAACGCCCGCACCACCGCGTCGCTTTGGTTGGCGTTCTGCTGCTGCGCTTCGATGGCGCGGCGCCCTTGAGTAACCACTGAGACCGTCAATATGGCGGTGTCCGGCTGAACCTGCACCATCGCATCGCCGGTGACTAAAACCCTGGTCAGCCTTGCGGGCCCGTTTTGATTTCCGCCGGAACCGCCCTGGACGAAAGGGCGCATTGTGCGCACCTCAAAAGGAGTTCCCTCTTGGTAGATGGTCATAACGTCCGGCTTTGTTTCGCCGAGTGCTTCGACCTCACTGCTTTCCGCAAACCAACTTTCGTTTTGAAAACGCTGATGGTTCAGCAAGAGATATTTTTGGTTGCCGGCGACGATGACCCAGCCGCCAGCTTCGACGGTTCTCTGAAGGCGCCCGCGCACGGTGATCTCTTTCGCGAAAGCCGAACCAGCGATAAATGTGATCAGCAAAAGAGCGCAAAATGTCTTGATTAGTCTTTGTTTCATTTACCCAACTCACTTTCCTTAAGTTCCCGAAGTAATCGATGCCGCATTTGGCAAAACTATATGCGCCGGCTGTGTTCTCGGTGTTGTGATTTGATTGGTTATTTGTTTGTGACAAGCCAAAGGGAATGGCCTGAACTACTCCGCGTCGTTGCCGATGGCTTCAACCGGACAGCAGAGCAGAGCTTCTTCACAAGCCGCGCGTTCCTCGTCAGTCAGCGGTTGTTTGTAGACAAACGAATAACTATTTTCGTCGGAGCGCTTAAAGTTTTCGGGAGCGGTGTCGCGGCAAACATCGCAGTCGATGCAGGAAGAGTCTACATAGTAGGCTCCGGAAACATTTTCTTTCACGCGGTCGTTACGGTCAGGCATTAGCGATTTTGGATTGTAGATTTCAGATTTGCGATTGGCGCCTTGCTCGGGCGGAAGGCGCAATTCGAATTGAGACTAATCGAAAATCGCCAATCGCAAATCGGCAATCGTCAGGGGTGCGTCATCTCTTCCGGCTTTACGAACTTATCAAAATCTTCTCCGCTCAGAAAGCCAAGCTCCACGGCCGACTCACGCAAACTAATACCTTTGTGGTGTGCGTTCTTCGCGACCTTCGCCGCTTTGTCGTAGCCGATGTGCGGATTCAAGGCCGTCACCAGCATCAGCGAATCTTTCAAATTCTGATCGATCTGTTCGCGATTGAGTTCGATGCCGTTGACGCAATACTCAACGAAGCCATGACAAGCGTCGTGCAGCAGGCGGACGGAGTGAAGCAGGTTGTGGATCATCACCGGCTTGTAGACATTCAGCTCAAAGTTTCCTTGCGAGCCGGCGAATGTTATCGCGGCGTCGTTGCCGAAAACCTGGACGCAGACCATGGTCATCGCTTCGCTCTGCGTCGGGTTAACTTTGCCCGGCATGATCGATGAGCCTGGTTCATTCTCCGGCAGGATCAGTTCACCCAGCCCGCATCGCGGTCCCGAAGCCAGCCAGCGAATATCGTTCGCAATCTTCATCAGCGAACTGGCGAGCGTCTTTAGCGCGCCGCTGGCGAAAACTACTTCATCGTGGGCCGACAGGGCGGCAAATTTGTTCGGGTGGGATTGAAACGGCAGACCAGTCAGC
>JANMVC010000716.1:0-2060 GCA_031392315.1 Pyrinomonadaceae bacterium
GCGCCGGAGTGTTTAATCCGGAATACGTCACGCGCCTTCAGGATGAACACGAACGCGGCGTGGCCAATCATCGCAAGCTGCTGTGGACGCTCTTGATGTTTGAACTCTGGCACGAGAGCTTTGTCGAAACCGCGCGGCGAATTGAAACATCAGTCGCGAGCAAGCAATAGCCAGCCGCGGATCGATTGGTCAGAACCGCCTGCGTTAGCGGGCGGACTCTTTCGAAGTGGCCCACCCGCTGACGCAGGTGGTTCTGACAAGAGCGGCCTTTATCCCATCCATGGACGATGCAATCGAACAGGCATTCAATGATCTCTTCGAGTGGTGCCGTCGCCGCGAATTTGCCGGTTACGATCCTTTTGATGGCTTGAACAGCCGCGTCTTTCAATCAACTCCCTTAAAGCACTCCCGTACCGCGCGCCTAATCCAGACGCAGCTATTGAAACGTTCGCCGCTGAATCTGCGTCCGCTGGCGCTGGTCGCCGCTGAAAAAAATGCGAAAGGCATTGCACTATTTGCCCTCGCAAGTTTGTCAAACTACCGACGGCTGCGAACGACTGAGGCGGAGACGGACGCGCGTGCGTTGCTTGACGAGCTGTGGCGACTGCAAATTTCCGGTTACAGCGGCGCGGCCTGGGGTTACAACTTCGACTGGCAGAATCGAAACTTCTTTGCGCCCAGAGGCACGCCCATGATTGTGCCGACGGCTTTTGCCGCGCGAGCGTTTATCGAAGCATACGAGGCGTTTGACGACGAACGATATCTGCAAACCGCGCACAGCATCTGCGAATTCATTCTTAACGATTTGCAGCGCAGCTCGGAGCCTGAGGATCAGCATGGGGAGTTTTGTTTTAGTTATTCGCCGCTCGACCAGACGAAAGTTTTCAATTCGAGTTTGTTTGCCGCTGAAACTCTAGCCTGTGTCGCCGCCCTAACGAGTGAAGTTGAGTTCAAGGCGCGAGCGCAAGACCTCGCCTTGCGCGCGGCAAATTACGTCGTCAAGAGACAGCGCGCAGACGGATCGTGGGCGTATGGTGCGGGCAACGCGCAAGGCTGGGTGGACAATTTCCACACCGCCTACGTGTTGATGTCGCTTTCCAGGATTATGAAATGCTCGGGCGGCGCAATCGATTTAGAGCCGGCCCTAATGCGCGGATATCGTTTTTGGCGCGAAAGCTTCTTTCTTGCGGACGGTTGGCCGAAGTACTACCATGACGCCCTTTATCCAGCGGACGCGCATTCTGCCGCGACGGCAATCGTCGCCCTGGTCGAGTTGCGCGACTTGGATCGCGAGGCGATAGCGTTTGCCGAGCAGATCGCAGGTTGGACGCTGCGCAACCTGCGTGACAGTCGCGGATTTTTTTACTATCAGCGCCGCCGCTTCTTTACCGTGCGTACGCCGTTCATGCGTTGGACCCAGGCCTGGACGCTTTACGCGCTGGCCAGACTATTGGAAGCAAAAAACTTGTAACGCAAACTGTTAGTTTGTGTACGCTTCAGGAAGTGCTGGTTACGAGTTAACCGGGCCTTAAGATAATAAAGACGCAAACTAACAGTTTGCGTTACGAGGAATAAGTTCTAACGATGCCAATTGCCGCTGACGTAACTTTGGGCGCGGATGTTCGCATTCATCATCCTGAGTTGGTAAATCTTTACGGTTGCACCATCGCGGCGGAAACCAGGATCGGTGCCTTTGTCGAGATTCAAAAAAACGCTTCCGTGGGCGCGCGCTGCAAGATTTCGTCGCACACGTTCATCTGCGAAGGCGTGACGATTGACGACGAAGTGTTCGTGGGCCACGGCGTGATGTTTACCAACGACCTATACCCACGCGCCGTCAACGAAGACGGCTCACCGCAAACTGAAGCTGATTGGTCGGTGGTGGCGACGCACGTGAAGCGGCGAGCTTCGATCGGAAGCAACGCAACGATTCTGGCTGGAGTAACGATTGGTGAGTCGGCGCTGGTGGGAGCCGGAGCGGTGGTGACCGGAGACGTTGCAGACTATGCGATAGTTGCCGGCGTGCCGGCGCGGGCGGTTGGCGATGTACGTCAACGCCG
>JANMVC010000003.1:0-6387 GCA_031392315.1 Pyrinomonadaceae bacterium
AGGAACACGAGCGCACGGTCGACAAACGGTTCCAAGTCCTCGCCGATTTCGATCAGCCCGATCGCGTGTTCGCGCTGCGCTCATTGGAGGCAAGACGTCACCCCACTCGGGCTGCCCGAGCGGGGACCCCGCAATGCCTGCGCTCCCAGCGAGCCCGCTAGCGAAGGCCCTTCGGCAGAGTCTCCACGCGCTTGGCAAGCGTAAGATCACCCATCTTTTTTGGCGAACTTAGCAAATGATTTAGTGGCTCCGTTCCATCGCAGTTGGTCAACATTCTTGAAGAGCGGCGCGTCGGTGCGTAGCGTTGCCAGGTCCTTGAACAACAGCGCATTCGCAAGGTTGTCCTGCTTCAACGCGTCGGGAGGAAAGTCTTCGATGTGGCCGTGACGGTTTATCAGAGTCGCAGCGGTCTTGGCGCCTATGCCGGGGATGCCAGGATAACCATCCGCGGCGTCGCCTACGAGCGCGAGGTAGTCAGCGATGTGTTCGGGCCCTACGCCAAACTTCGCGCGCACTCCTTCAGCATCGCGAATCACGCCACTGCGTCGATCGATTTGCACTACGCGTTCGCCAACCACGCACTGCGCGAGGTCCTTGTCCGGTGTCCAGATGCAAACTTTCTCGACGCGCTTATCCTGCGCGGCGAGGTGGGCCGCCGAAGCCAGCGCATCATCAGCTTCATAATCGATCATTGGCCAGACGGCGACGCCCATTGCCACCAGCGCTTCCTCGAGCGGGTGAAACTGCGCGAGCAGCGCCGGCTCGATGCCCGCACCGGTTTTGTATCCCGGCCACATCTGGTTGCGAAAGGATTCGATGACGTGATCTGTGGCGACGCCGATGTGTGTCGCGTCGTCCTCGATCATCTTGGCGATCATTCGGAGTAAGCCGGTGATCGCGCCGAAGGGCGGATCGGTTTTCTTGAAACGACGGATGCCGTAGAAGTGTCGGAAAAGTTCGTAGGTGCCGTCGATGAGATGGATGATCATGGAAGGGAAGAAAACAGAAGTCAGAAGTCAGGATACAGAAGACAGGAGACAGGAGACAGGAGACAAGCAGGAGGTGGCTTGGCAAGCTGTTTCCACGACATCCAGTAATCAACACTCAGCACTCAGTACTCAGTACTCAGTACTCAGGACTCAGTACTCAGGACTCAGCAGGAGACTCAACCCTTTTCAAACACCGACAAAATGTTTCCCGCCGCATCCTTGAACCACGCGATGTTCGGTCCATCGCCCTGCGACGCGCCGCGAAAGATGCCTTTGTCATCCGTCTTGATCTCGCCTTCGTAAGATTCGAATTTGATCCCCAGGCCGGTCAGATCGCCGACAGCCTTTTCTATATCGTCGACCGGAAAATTCAGAACCGTAAAACTTGCCGGCGTGTGGTTAGGCTTGGGGTAGAGAAATACCTGCCCTCCGCCGGCAATCGTTAGCCGCAAGCCTTCCTTCGTTTCGGACATTTCCAAGCCGAGGGTTTCGCCGTAGAACTCCTTCGCCTTGCCTAAGTCATCCACTGAAAAACTCGAAAATGCTTTCGCGTCCCTGAACATTGATACTGTCCTCCTCGTGCGGCCAAGTATTCACGAAGCAGTCGCGCTTTACGCGTCGACGATTACTTTGAACCCGCCATAGGACATACGATTGACGTCGAAAGGCATTGCTTCATTTTTCAGCATGTCTGCGATGCGCGGGTCTTTCATCACCTTGGCGTTGACTGCATCGCGGTGCGCGCGCGACTTGTAAACGATCCAGGCGAAGACCACCGTCTCATTGCGCTTGGCCTTGGTCATGGCGGGGAAGGGGAAACCCATCTGCCCCTTGAGATCGTCACCGACGCATTCGCGGTATTCGAGCGCGCCGTGCTCCTTCCAAACTTTGCTGGCCCGCTGAGATATGCGGCGGTACGCCGGGATATTTTTAGTTGGGACAGGGATGACAAATCCGTCAACATATTTCATGCGATTCTCCTCCGTTGTGAATAGTGAATCTCGAGAAACCAAACACTCAGCGTGCGGCAATGGGCGCCAGCCGCCATCGTCCATAAGCCACAAACGTCAGCAACACACACACGATTAGCGGAAACACCCCGGCGGCGAGCCCACCGCTGGTCATCGTTATCACCGTCGCGCCGATCATGATAATGAGTACACCAACGGCCGCCAGCGGCGTCAGCGCCGGCTTGATTCGCAACAGGCTCGGAAGGATCAGACCAAGCCCGCCGAGAAATTCGGCAACGCCAAGGAAGCGCAAGAGCATTCCCGGCAAAGGCGACTGGCCAGACTGGCGCGCCAACTCCTGCATCGTCTCAATCGACATCACTAGTTTCGATCCGCCGGCGAATAAAAAGAGCAGTCCCAGCAGAATTTGAATAATCCACAGCACGTATTTCATGATCGGTTTTCCTCCACACCAACTGTGTTGCTACGACTTGGTTTCATTCTAGCTCTCGGCCGCAACTCACCGCTCCCGCAGTGCGACAGCAATCACTGCACTGGTCGTGATGTAGCGAGTGAGCATGAGACCATTCTCGCGCAACCCCGCCTCGGTGCAAAGTGGAAATCATACCTGCTCCTCTGCCTCAGCGTTACGTTTCCCCCGACAAAATCACTCTAGAAGGCAGAGTTGGTGTGGCCAAATTCGGTCGTTCGGGCGGAACGAACCCTGGTCGCCACTCACGCCACGAAAGAGTTTTCGCAGCACCCTGTTTGGCAGCGGAAACGGCAGAAATCAGTTCACTGACACCTGGCGGCAATAACGTCAAGGTAATTACCAACTAAAAGGAGATCACAAATGAAACGACTACTCTTCACAACTCTCTTACTTGTCACGCTCGGAGCGTTGGCCTTTGGCACTTCAGCGTCGGGACCAGTCACCACGCTCGGAGATTGCAAGCCTACAGTCACCGGAAACGGCAGTGCCAAAAACAATGAGCCGCTGGCCAAGAGCAGAGCCAAGGACGACTGGCGGGATAAAGCCGGCGCCGCACACGGGTTTGCTTACCAGCACTGGATCAAGTCATCGGGTAAGAACCTGTCGTGCAGCAGATCCGGAGGCTTGGGAAATCGCACGTGGACCTGCGCCGCAATTTCACAACCTTGCCGGTGACACAGACCCAAGCGCGGGTGCGCCTCTCGAAACCGGCCGGGCAGGCATGCGTGTTAGCAGCCTGCTCGTCGGGGCGTGAGGCGTCGAGCCCCAGCAGTATCTGAATACTCCACACGTTGATTCGTTTCGTTTTCGCCATCCGCAAATTCAACTCCAAATCCACAAAGAGTTTCGCCAAGGCCCACAAAGAGAACTAACGGGCAGTTAATGCTGCGGGCCAGTGCGGTGCACCAATCCCCGCATCAATCTTTGTATAGTAAGATAATCGTAAGAGTCGCATGCAGCCTAGCCGCAAACATCCTGAACCCGCTGACAACATAGCTTTCCGGAAACTCCGGCTGGTCGGCGCCATCGCCGCATTTCTGGCTGTACTCGGAATCGCCGCCCTGGGAATCTGGTTGATAATTCGGATACCGCGTTTCTAAACTCCGACTATGGAATCATTCCTGCCCGATAGCGTTAAGGCGATCCTGTTTGGCCAGATCGTAATCGCTTTCGCACTGTCTCGTCTCGCCCGAGCATTCCCTAAGGTCGGCTGGTTGCAGATTTTTCGGCTGCCGCTCAGCAAGATGAGCGAGGAACAAGTAGCCAGGAGACGGCGAACCGCAAACCGGATTGCCGCACTCGAGTTAGTGTTGGCTGGCTTCGCCACTGCTGTATTTCGTGTCAACGATAATGCTCTTTAACGAACCGAAGACGATCCCTACGATGATCGTGGGTGCTGCTTCGCTGCTGTGCATTGGCCTGGGGATTTGGATCTTCTTTCGGAACCGATAGAAATCAAGAAATAACTTTCTCCGCGAACCAATCTCCGGCGCAACACCCGGCTTGCCGCTGACGCTGGTGTATCATGCTCAACTCAAGATCATAACGACTAAGAAATAAAAGGACCGACCACTCGGAATGCTACTGCAGCAGAATATTGCCCACTCCTTCCAGTCTCCAATCGTGCGCGTGTTGCTGGGCGCAATCGGGATTGGGTTGCTCTACATTCTCTGGAGAGAAGTGCGGAAGATCCCGGCAAAGCTTTTCACGCTGATGGCCACGGCGTTTGTGGACATGCTGGGGCTGCTGATGATCATTCCGCTGTTGCCGTTTTATGTGAAGTCGCTCGGCGGCGACGGCGTTAATCTGCTGGGGTTTCATTTAGGCATCGGCACGATCATGGGTTTCATCGTGGCTTCGTTTACGGTGGCCCAACTCCTCAGTGCGCCCGCGTGGGGACGGTTTTCCGATCGCGTGGGAAGGCGGCCTACGCTGCTGATTGCCCTGGGCGCATCGGCGCTTGCGTACCTGATTTTCGGCTTTGCGCATTCATTGCTGGTGCTGTTTCTGTCGCGACTGGTGCAGGGCGCCGGCGGCGGCACAGTGGGAGTCATCCAGGCTTACGTGGCCGACTCAACCGATCCGAAGGATCGTGCACGAGCACTTGGATGGCTTTCGGCGACCACCAATCTCGGAGTCGCACTGGGGCCGGTGCTCGGTTCCTTCGCGATCACGCTCGGCACGCGCGATCTCATGCCGGGCGCGGCCAGTTTGAAGATGGGCCACGCCGCTCCGGGAATAATCGCCGCAGCGTTGTGTTTCCTCAATATGATTTTTGTCGCGCGCTACTTAAAAGAATCGCGCGACTTCAGTGAACAGCCGCCGACTGGTGAAAAGTTGCAAACCTCGCGACAGGCGATGTGGCGCGTCATCTCACATTCGAGCGAACCGTCGTCGCGTCTCATCTGGATCTATGCGATTGCCATCGGCGCGTTTCAGGGAAGTTTCTCGGTGCTCGCGCTTTTTTTGAACGTGCGGTTTCAAGTCACCGAACTTACCATTGGCTATTTCTTTATGTACGTCGGCGCCATCTCCGTTTTCACGCGCGTACTCCTGCTGGGCCGGATGGTTGATTGGCTGGGCGAGGCAAATCTCTCGCGACTAGGGATTGCCCTGTTGGCTGCGGGAGTTGTCGGGATGCCGCTGTCGCAGAACTTGTGGATGCTGGCGATCGCGGTGGGCCTGATTCCGTTGGGAACTGCCTTCACTTTTCCCTGCGTGACGGCGCTGCTGTCGCGCGTTACCGCCACCAGGGAACGCGGACTCTACATGGGGCTGCAGCAGACGTACGGAGGTGTGGCTCGCATCATCGCACCGCTCTTCTTTGGTTGGGCGTTTGATTCGATCGGAGTCTCGTCGCCCTACTTCTTTTCCTCGGCTTTCATCCTGGCCACGCTCTTTCTGGGCTTCGGCTTGGATCAGTATGCCAGGCCGGAGCGCAGGCAGGCTCAGTAGTGCCGAAGAAAAGTGCGTTTTGGGTTCTGTGCCAAACGTGTTACAAGATAGCCGCCCCGAACCACTGCTAGCCCAAAACTGAATTATCCAATACCACTATTAAGGACACCAAAAAATGAATAGAGCGTTGCTATGCGGCTTGACCGCAGCATTACTCGTCACTGGTGCGTGCTCATCCGCGAGCACGCCGCCGGCGGCGAAAACCACACCCACACCTGCGACCGCGACCGCAACCCAACCAACTGCGCCAGCCGCCGACACTGCGGGAGCCCAGGACTTCACTCTCGTTAACGCGACCGGCGTAGAGATCGATAAGGTCTATATCGCACCGCATAGCTCTGACGATTGGGAAGAAGACATTCTCGGCCAGGACACGTTGGCCGATGGCCAGAAAGTTGACATCAAGTTCCACCGTGCTGAAAAAGCTGCGATGTGGGATTTGAGAGTTGAGGACAGCAAAGAAAACAGCATCGAGTGGGAGAATTTGAACCTGCTTGAGATTTCAAAGCTGACCCTTCATTACAAGGACGGCAAGGCCACAGCCGTCGCTGAATAGCGCGAGCGCAGATCTCTGCGTCGAAACTGGTTCACTCCCCGCAGACCTGAACGTCGCTTGCCTCCAGGGGCAGGCGCGAGTCCAGGCTGCGGGGATTTTGATCCGAACCCCCAACCGACTTTAAGAAAAGGATTATTGACGACTATGAACACCAATCGAAAGTTAAAAGCGCTGGCCGCAATCTTTGCACTGTCAGTGATGCTGGTTCCCGCGGCGTTTGCCCAAACGACAAAGAATTTCGTTTCGGCTGCCAGCCAAAACAAACAGGACTTCACTCTGCACAATGAAACCGGGCAGGAAATTAAGGAAGTCTATGTATCGCCGACGGCGACCGACGAATGGGAAGAGGACATTCTCGGCGTTGACACGCTGCCAAATGGTGACAGCGTAGACATCTCTTTCACCCGCCGTCGCGAAGATATGTGGGACTTGAAAGTGGTCTTC
>JANMVC010000029.1:0-8426 GCA_031392315.1 Pyrinomonadaceae bacterium
CCGCTCGCCGACTTTGCCAAAGTAGTAGTTGCAGGAATAGGCAACAGCTTCGGTCGGATTCAATGGCGGCAAATCCCTTGGATGGGAACAGGTGGTGTGAAAATCTTCATGCGCAAATTTTTCGCGGCAAAGCGATTCTGATCCTTCCTCGAGTGCGCCGGACTTCAACGCGGCCACCGCGGTCAAGGGTTTGATAGTCGACCCCGGCCGGAAAGATTCTTCAAAAGCGAGTTTTGAGTTTACGACTGCGCGGATGCGTCCCGTCTGCGGATCCATAACGATGACCGTGCCACTGCGACTGCCTAACGCCTGCCTCGCCGCCAACTGCAACTGTTCGTCAACGCGGTCGTCAGTGTTTTCCTTGAACCAGCCGGAGACACTGCTCAAGAAAGATGACGGAGTGAAACGGGGAGAGACTGCGAAAGTTAGGAGCAGGCCCAGAGCGATTAGCGAAACTACAGTGGCGGTGATGAACGCGCGGCGCGCCGCGGTTGGGCCGCGGCTTCCATTCTCAAGTGCTTCTTCAATGCCGCCCGAGGAGAGCGGTCCAGGGAAACGCAGTGAGTTGCGTGCCGCCATTAAACAGCCTCTTTCAAGGGTTCAGTGGATGGCGCCGGGGCCGGCGCAGTCGCGGCGGCGGGGGGCGTGGAAGAAATTGCCGATGAAATTGCCGATGAAATTGATAGCGCCCAAACCGTGATCACCCAGCCAAAGAGAGTCATGGCAAACACCACGGCCAGCCGCACTACCAGCAGCGAAATCTCCAGCCACGCTTTGCTCGTGGGGATTGGTTGGAAAAGGAAGAAATATGGCAGCAGCCCAAACACGAGAAAGCCAAGGATGTAAATCAGGACTGACTGAGGAGCGAACGCGCGCGAAAGATGAGCACCGATTTTTCGGACTGCCGGCCACAGACCGTCACGCACCGTTGCCAGCCACAGATGAATGGTGGCCAGCGGCAATAGCAGTCCAAACGAGAGATAACGAAGGCTGGAGAAGATCGCAACGCGCCAGTTGATGGGTGGCGGCGCGGGTTTGCGTGATCTTGATCCCGCGATTGGTTCGAGTACATCGTTCGTGTCTGCCGGGCCGAATCCAAAATAGTTTTGCGCTTTGCCTAACAGGTACGCGATCAGGATGGCCAAGGCGATCAGCGGCAAGCTGATTATGACCAGTTTCCACAAATTGACTGCGGAACTTTTCAACCAAGGCCCGCTGCCTGATTCGGCGCTGCTGTCGCCGGCAATGCGTCCGACGACCATCGCATGGAGCAGGAAGAAGAGCACAAACGCGGCCAAGGCGAGTCCGAGTGTAAGGACCACCTGGACAATGCTGGCCTCGCGAATAGCCATGAAGAAATAGAGCGCTGCCAGCAAGGCGGCATAGACCACGGCGAGCAGCAGCATCGTGGACCGGTTCTTCAGAAGCTTGCGCGCGGCGGCGGCGATTGAGTGGAATGTTTCAGTCAGCATTTGTTTCTCCGGGTTCGGCTCCCCTCGCCGCTGCGCGGAGAGGGGTTGGGGGAGAGGGCACAGAGCGCCCGACCCCACCCTTAATCCCTCCCCACTCGTGGGGAGGGAGACATACGCGGTGCGATAGCCGCTTTCTTATTTCCTCTCCAGGAACGTCAGCTTGCCCGAAGCGGTGTTCGACTGTGTCGTCGGGCGATACATCAAGTCCGCTCGCGCCGGCGCCACGCGAAAGTCGCCGGGCACCTGAACGCGGATCGCGTATTGGAACGTAGCGTCGCCATCAAAGTAATCCAGGAAGAAGACCGTTCGGTTGTCGCGAAACTCGCGCGAGCTATACCAATCGGACCAGTCGTGCCCGGAGGTGTAATCCAAATTGAAACCGCCCACGCTCTCAACCTGCTCCACGCCTGCGGGAATTGGATCTTCAATCATCAGGTGGCGCGCCTTCGCGCCGTTAAGTTTAAGTCTGACGACGAGCATATCGCCGGAATGTATTTCGCCTCTGAGCGGTTCCGCTTGCCATTTCAGCTTATATCCGTCTTCGACCACCTTGAGACGGAAGTATTCACGCGTCAGGTTTAGATCGGCAGAGCCACGCGCGGGCACCGTCTCTTCGCCGGTGTAGTAATCAAGCGAACTCGAGAAATAGAGCATTCCCTTGCCGCGCTTGACGATGCGAATGTCACTATTGCCAGCGACCTCATTTGCCTTGCGCGCGATCGAGAAGGTTTGCGACGCAGCCGCCGACGAAACGTGTTGGGTCAACACATTTTCGCCGTTTACATAAACCTCGACGTCGTAATTCGGAGACAGTTCCTTGCTGACTTTCAAATAATCAATCAAGCCCAGGATGGCGAAGGCCGTGTCTTTGGTTGAACTCCAGAAGTGGCTGTTGCGACGATTTGAAACGAGCCAACGCGCCACCTGCGGCAGCAAAGTGCTTTTCGGATTGATGCTGGCGAGCGCTCGCAGAGATAGGGCAGTGGCTTCCGTATCGTTTGACTCGGCAAAGTCCAACATCGCTTTGCGATTGGATTCCCAATGCGCGGAGACGCTGTCCGTGGTTGCCGTGCGTTCTATTTCCGCGGCAACTTCACGCGCGCGCTTGTCGTCTTTGTGCTGTTTCAGCGTTAGCGCGAGCAGAGCGCGGCCATAGGGCTGCAGGCTGCCGCGTTCGCCAAACACTTTTTCAAGGTGGCGTCCGTCGCTGCCGCCGCTCACCTCGAGCGCGTAGACCATGAAGGCGCGCGTCTCGGCGTCGATCGCAGTGCCTGCTTCAGTGGTCCCGGCGTCGAGCATCTGTTTTAGTTTGTCGCGCCCGCTCGAGAGACGGTTCTCTTCGATTTCATAACCGTTCTGTTTTGCGAGCGACAGCCCATCGACGACGTAGGCAGTCATGAAAGGATCGCTCTGATCGTCTTTCCACCAGCCCCAACCACCATCGGGGTGTTGGTAAGCATAGAGCCGCTTCAAACCCTTGTTCACTTTCTTGTCCAGGTCGTTTGAATCGCGTATCGACGCCGTCTTCACATCTTTCAAGGCGCGGGCGACGATCACGTTGGGTAGGAAGCTCGACATCGTTTGCTCGGTGCAGCCGTAGGGATAGGTTGTCAGGTAATCCAACGCGCCAAACAACGCGCCGGCAATTGAAGGCGCCACTTCAATCTTCAAACTACGCGCGCGCGGATCGGCATTCTGTGGCAGCGCCAGCGAGAATGTCTTCTCCGCGTTTTCATCGGAGAAACTCGCAGTCTCGTTCTTCACCTGGTGCAGGCCGCGCGGCACGACGGTAATCGGCAGTTCGACTGCGTCTGATTCAGTATTCGTCAGCGCCTTGGCCAACAGCTTGACCTCGCCAACGGTTTGCGCCGAGACCTGCCAGTCAATTCTGTATTCGCCTTGCTTGGTTACGGTGACTGTTTGCTTGCCCGAATTGAGAAGCTGTGCGCCTTCCACGTCGAGCGAGATTTGGGTTGACTTGTCCTCACCGAGATAGTTGTGAACGATGCCGGAGAGTGTGACTGTGTCGCCCTGGGTGATGAACCGCGGCGTCTCAAGCCGCATGATCACGTCTTTGCGTGCGACCACTTTGTATTTCGTCGCGCCCACTTTCGTGTCCGACGTGACGCCACGCGCGGTGGCGCGCCAGGTAGTCAGGTTATCAGGCAGGTCTACTTTGACAGTCGCTTTGCCATCGGCGCCGGTGACCACGTCAGGTTGCCAGAAGGCCGTGTCTTTGAAATTTTTCCTGATAGTGGGCTGGACCAACGCGCCTTCGTTTTTGAAGTCGGCAAGCTGATACTCGGATTTGTTTCGGGCGAGCTCGATTGGCTTGTCGCCCGCGTAGCCGGTGAAGCTGTAGTTAATTGAAAGATGCGTCTCCACACTGTTGTAGCGCATGCCGTAAAACTCGCTCTTGATGTTGCCCGAGTAATCAGGCGCCACGCTGTAGATCGCTTCGTCAACGACTCCGAGACTGACTTCGGCTCCGGACACGGGCGCGCCCTGATCGTTTCGCGCCAGGATCGTGTACGACGCACTCTCGCGCGGCTTGTACTCCTTCTTGTTTGAAATTATTTCCAGGTTCAGCATCTTGTCGCGCGCTGGAACCACCAGCCGCTGGTCGCTCGAATACATGTCGCCCTTCTGCACGTATGACACGTTGAGAAAAACGTTCGGCGCAAAACTCGCCTGGATGGGAATGTCGAGCACTATTGTTTTGCCCGGCGAGCTGACGTGCTGCACAGACATCACGGTCGACAGTTCAGTGCTCACCAGCAGGTGGGCTTTGTCAGTCGGCAGGATGGCGAGCACATGTGCAGTCTCGCCCGGTTGGTACGACTTTTTGTCGGGCACCAGTTTGATGGCCGTGCGATCTTCGCTGAAATAGGACGATTCATTCCAGGCATACTGCTGATCGGTAACCCAGAGATAACCGCCGATTGAAGCCACTTGTTTCCCGCCCTCGTTGATAACTGTCTTGATGGAAATGTTACCGGCTTCACTCGGCGTGTAATCGTAACTGGCCTGGCCCTGGGCGTCGGTGACGACGGCGGCGGAACCGATCTCGCGCTCATGCATATCGTACTCAGGATATGAATACTCGTCGTCGTCGGCTTTCTTTTCCTTTTTGATCCAGGTGCGCACGACAAACTTCAATTGGACATTTGCCGCCACCGGCTTGCCTTCGTAGTCGCTGGTCGACACGCGAATCTTCGCCACCTCGCCTTTCGTGTAAACGTAACGCTCGGGATTCGCGTCGGCGATGATCGTGCCGCGCGTGGCGACGAAGCTGCCGCTGCCGTCGATCGTGCGCCGCGCAGCATCAGTGACCTGCGCCTCGAGCCGGTAGCTGTAGTCCGACGTTTCGTTTTCGTCCGGCGGCGGCACCTGGAATTCAACATTCAGATGGCCGCGCGCGTCCAGTTTGCCTTCGCTTTCCAGGACCATGTCGTCGCCACCGCCGTAATACTGCGAATATTCGTCTTCGCTGTCTGACTCTCCCTCGGTTTCATCGGCGCCCGTGTCTCCATAGTTCCACGCGTAATAACGGGAGCGATAGATGTAATACTTAACTTCGGCGTTAGCGACGGGCGAACCGAAGAAATACTTCGCGTCGATTCCAAAATTTATTTTCTGGCCCGCGGGAATGAATTTGCCGGGCGCGGCGACGGTCACTTTGTATTCAGGCTTCTTATATTCGGCCACTTCGAAACTGCCGCGCGCGGTGCCGCCGTCCACTTCCGCGGCGATGCTGTAGCTGCCGAGCGGCGATTCTTCCGTGGTCTCCACTTCGCCGCTGAAGGTGCCGCGCGGAGAAACCGGAAGCTCTTTCGTAAGAATGGTGGCGCTGTTTGGATCGGTGATGGTTACGCTCACGGTATTGCTGGTGACGGGTTTGTAAGCGCCCTCGGCATCAACCACACGCACGATGCCCTTGAAATTGATCTTATGCGCGGGCCGGTAAACGGGACGGTCCGTGTAAATGTAGCCTTTGATTTCCGGGCCGGATTCTTCGTCTTCGTACCCACCGAAATACAACGAGCCGAGATCGGAAATAGCGAAATTGCTGCTGTCTCGCGCGAGAATCAGCAACGATTTGGAGGCGCCGCCTTCCGGATTCTCCACCGGTTCAACGTCGTCCCCTTCATCGGTCCTGGTTACTTTCGGTTTTTCTATCTTCGTACGGAGGATGCCCTGCTGGTCGGTAGTTCCACTGGCGACAACTTTTTTCTCGCGCACGATTTCCACTTGCGCCCCAGGCCGGGGCTCGCCAGTTTTGCGGTCCACGGTGTACACGAGCAATCCGCCATCGCTCGTAGTCTTGTCGATCATGGTCAGATCGGTAACGACTACCACCGTGTAAGCGCGGAGATCGTTTTGCACTGCTTCGACGAGGTAGACGCCGGGACCGCGCTTGCCCAGCGGAATCATGCGCTGGTCGTATTCGTTTTCGAGCGGCGGCAGCGGCTCGCGCCAACTGCTCACCAACTGATCGGGATTTAGCAGGGGCACACGCGCGTAGTCTGAAACATTGAGTGGCGTGCGCACGACGTCAGCTTCCGCGCGAAACTTCTTATTGAAGGCTGTGCGCGAATCGCGTTTGAGTTGTGTGCGCACGAAGGTCTTCACACCCGTGTAAGCCCAGCGCTTAAAAGCGCGCACGCGCTCCAGGATAGATCGCCGATGCGGCAGGGACTTCGCTACCTCTTCTTCTTCGCGTTCACCAAGCTGATGAGGATCTTTCAGTTCAGTGAAAAATTTGCGCGGGTCCTTCACCTGGTAGACGCGGAAGTCGAGATGATCGACGGCCTGGTAATCCACCCAGAGACGCGCGGTGTCGCTGGAACCGTAGGTGCGATGCGTGGACAGCGAAAAGAACGGCTTGGTCGCCGGCGCTCTTTCTGTCGTTTCCATCTCAGTCTCAGGCTCTGGCGGCGCGCCGGGCTTGGCGCGCGAGCGCATGGTGGCAATCGTGAGCGCCGCGGCAATTGCGACGAGATAGATCACTGAAGTCGTTAGCGCGCGTTGGGAACGGGATTTCGTTTCAGACACGGACGGGGCCCTCCTTGGGCCAGCCAAAAAGAAAAGTTAGTCAAGAATCTTCAAACGATAGAAGCCCAGGAAATTTGTATTGCTTTCCACGGGCCGCCAGCGCGGGTTTGGGTGTTTTGCCAAAACTGAAAGCGGGACCTTCTTCACCGTTCCTTCGTCAGTTGGCGATGAACCGGTGTGATAGACAACCGAGCCTTCGCGCGGGTCGCCTGATTTCGCGTCGCCCAGAAAAATCATCACGTGATAAGGAAACTTTTGAACCCAGGGCTGGTAGAAGAAAAGTAGATCGCCCGGCTCGGCTTCGCGCGGGTCGCGGCTCAGGAATCGGGCGTTGAAGCTTTTGAGAGTACGTGCGTCAGCAAATTCAGAGAAGGCGCCATTAGACAAGTCGCCATCCTTGTAGGAACCGAAATCGGCGCGGAAGAGTTTCTCGCCAAGCGGACCCTGTTCGAGACTGTAACGCTTCACATCGGCTGCGACGGCCGCGTAGCCCGGACCCATTTTTTGAAACCAGGGCCGGTCATGGCGGCGCAAAGCTTCGCGCCAGGCAAAGCGCACGAGGCCGGAGCAATCGCGTTGCTCTGCGTTCCACTGTTCGCTCAAACGATAAAACTGAGCCTCCGCGATGGCGGTGAACCACAGGCGAAAGTTCTCGCGGTCCATGAAGCTTTGCAGCTCGGCGATTTCGGGAATGCCGTCATTGTCGGAGTCGAGCGAGACGGAACGGGCGTTGTGCGCGACTGCTGGCGCGGTCGAATTAATGGAGTGTTCCGGAGTTGAAGCGTTTGCGCCACCACGTTTGCTAGCGACATTTCTGGCGAAGAAAAAATACGAAGCCAGTAGGATTAGCGAAAGCAGGAGCGCGATGCTGATTGGTGGCCGCTTTAGAAACGCGAACATAGGGGGATTATCGGGTCCGATCTAAAACTCTACTAGGCGGCGTTGAACAGTCTGCGGGCATGTTAACACGTCCACGTTCATCGCCGGGTACGGATTGCGCGACTGTGGGAAGCCACAGTTTGGACAACCAGTAGGACAGATATTCTTGTCTGTCCTTTTGGGGCCGAGACAGGCAGGAATGATTGTCCTGCTTTCTGAAATTCTCGATAAAAAGAGTATTGCAAAAAGCGACTGGCCCAGTTAGATTGTGGCGGTCAATCACACAGGCAGGAATACCGTCGAATGTGGCGCTGCCTGAACTAATCTTTGCTGGAGGTAGTGCAGTGCCGATTGGAACATGTCCCGACTGCGACGCGGATGTCCACGTGGATCCCGACGTCGACAAAGGCGAAGTCGTTTCGTGTGAAGAATGTGGGATCGACCTCGAGGTGGTCGGCCTCGATCCGGTGGAACTGGATATGGTGGAAGAAGATTTGAGCGACGACGACGACGAAGACGACGAATTCTGACAACCAGTAGGCATTGTGCTTACTGCCCCTGCCTCCTCGCTCGCTCCGCCTGATATCCCGGCCTGCTTTGCCTCAGCGTTAATCCGTTTGGACCTTCAACCTTGATGTTGTGAAACTTGCCGTCGCGGCGTATTTGCTCCGGAGGGTAGAAGCCAAGCACATAAGCCGCAGTCACTTCCTCCGCGAGCGCGCGAAAGAGCGCATCGTAGTTTGATTCCTCCGCATAAACGCTGCGCCCGCCAGTCAATTCAGCCAACCCGCTCACGTCCAGAGGCGTAGGCAGCGGAGCTTGTGTCGATGACGATGCCACTAACGCCCGCGAGTAGGAAGGCAGCGTGACCACGTAAACGCTGGCGTCGGCTTGATTCGCGCGCTCGATCACGGTAGCTGCCGACACCGTATCACCCACGGGAAATCCATCAGTAACGACTAGGACTGCGCGCTTCAGCAGTCGGCGCTCGCGTGTGCGCGGCGCCTGGCGCACCAGCAG
>JANMVC010000035.1:0-5440 GCA_031392315.1 Pyrinomonadaceae bacterium
TGCCGGATTGTCCGGCGTTTGTTTGGACGTGGTTCGGCTCGGCACGCATCGGCGCGGTGATCACGATGGTCAATCCCCTGCTGCCGGCGGAGGATTACAAATATTATCTCGAATACACGCGCGCGCGGGTCGCAGTGATTCATGAATCGCTGCGGGCGACCTTTGCGGAGGCTGCTGCAACTGCTCGCTATCTGCGCGCTGTCCTGATCGTGGGCGAAAAAAATGTAACGCAAACTGTTAGTTTGCGTCCTGATGAAACTAGCGAAGGACCGCAAACTAACAGTTTGCGTTACAACGGCGCGATAGCCTGGCCTTCCTTTGAAGTAGTAGTTAACTCTGCTTCTGACGAATGCACGCCCGCTGACACGCATCGCGACGACATCGCGATTTGGTTGTTCACCTCCGGCTCGACCGGACATCCCAAAGGCGCCGTCCATCTCCAACACGATCTGCCGTTCAATACCGAAGTCTTCGCCAAACGCACGATCGGCGTAAACGAAAACGACCTGACCGTCGCAGTGCCCAAACTTTTCTTTGGTTACGCGACGGGCACGAATCTGCTGTTCCCGTTTGCCGTCGGCGGCGCGACCGCGCTCTTTTCCGAACGCTCGACTCCGGAAAAGTTGTTTCAGATGATTGCGCGGTATCGCCCGACGATCCTCACCACCGTGCCGACAATGATCAACCTGATGCTCAATTCACCCGATGTCACCAGCCACGACCTCTCGAGCCTCCGCTTCTGTTATTCAGCCGGTGAAGCCTTGCCGGTTGAGCTATACCAGCGCTGGAAGAAAACCATGGGTGTGGAGATTTGCGACGGCATCGGCTCGGCGGAGATGTTTCATATCTACATTTCCAATCGGCCAAACGATGTGAAGCCGGGCAGTCTCGGAAAAGTGGTGCCAGGTTATGAGGCGAGAATTGTTAACGCTGAAGGAAACGAAGTGGCGACTGGCGAGATGGGCACGCTGAAAATCAAGGGCGACTCGGCATCGCTTTGCTACTGGAATGCCCATGAAAACTCGAAGCACACCTTTGCGGGCGACTGGTGCACGACCGGAGATCAGTTTCACGCCGACGCAGACGGTTATTATTGGTATCACGGACGCACCGACGACATGTTGAAAGTCTCGGGGATCTTCGTAGCGCCGGCGGAGATTGAGAACTGTCTGCTGCAACACGAAGCCGTGGCCGAATGTGCGGTGGTGGGCCACGACAGCGGCGATGGACTGATAAAACCCAAAGCTTTTGTGGTCCTCCGGGGCAGTGGCCTGACCGTTAGGGAGGGCTCAGATAATAACCGGAGTGATCTTGCTGATGAGCTAAAGGAATTCGTTAAAGCCCACCTCGCCGTTTACAAGTACCCACGCTGGATCGAGTTTATCGACTCAATGCCGAAGAACGATCGCGGGAAAATCGATCGCAAACTACTGAAAGCGCGCTAAGGCGTTGGTTGCAGAACCGGGAGCTAGGTTAGATCGCTGCGCCCTCCCTCACGGTCGGGCTTCTGATTAGTCGCGGCGGCCGCCGCTCAGTCGCAAGATAAAGAAGAAGAGATTAATGAAATCCAGATAGAGGGAAAGCGCGCCGACCACCGCATACGATCCCACGCGGCCGTCGGGCAACGCAACCGCCATGTGCTTCAGTCGTTGCGCGTCGTACGCCGTCAGCCCGGTGAAGACGATTACGCCCACCACCGAGATCACAAACTGCATCGCGTCGCTGTGGACAAAGAATCCTACGACGGACGCGATGATAATCCCGATCAGACCCATGAAGAGGAATTGACCCCAGCCCGCCAGGCTTCGTTTTGTGATGGTGCCAAACACCGCCATCGTGCCAAACATTCCCGCCGTAATGATGAAGGTCGAAACGATGGAAGCGCCGGTGTAAACCAAAAGGATTACCGATGAAGTCACACCCGTGAGGGCAGAATATAGGATAAACAATCCCGCCGCAGTTGCCGGCGCTGTCTTTTCCACGCGCGCTGAAAGATAAAAGACGAGCCCGAGCTGGGCGATGATCAGCGCCCAAAAAACCAGCCGATTCAGAAACACCAATTCGATGAGTGCCGGCGTTGACGCCACTACGAAAGCGGTAACGGCCGTAATCAACAGACCTGCAAACATCCAGCCGTAGACGCGGCTCAGAAACGCGCCGACGCGTTCGTCGCTGACGCTTACGTCTGAACGCATCGAAGGTTGATTCCACTCTGAAGGTTGGTTCCAGCTCATAATAATTGTCTCCTGAACTCCCTGGCTTCCGTCGTCCAATATTATATCCCGCCTCAAAGCTTTACCCCACTTGGCGAGTAGCAAGCTCTTCCTGGGAGCGCGCATGCGTTGCTGATTGCCGACTTCCGGCCTACGATTGCTCTGGAGGAACAAATGGACTATCGCACACTGGGCCGCACCGGTCTCAAGGTCTCTGAACTTTGTCTCGGTACCATGACGTTTGGTGAAAACTTCTATGGCATTGCCGTCGTCGATCAGCCGAGCGCAAACACAATGGTCAACAGGGCCATTGAAGCGGGCGTCAATTTTTTCGACACGGCGGATGTTTATTCATATGGACAGTCGGAAACCGTGTTGGGCACGGCGATCAAAGAGTCGGGGGCCAGCCGCGAAAGCGTCGTGTTAGCGACCAAGGTTCGCAGCCCGATGAGCGAAGCGGCGACCAACGGGACTGGCGATGTGAACAATGTCGGGTTAACCAGGCAACACATCTTCGCATCAATCGAGCAAAGCCTGCGGCGGCTGGGCACTGATTACATCGACCTTTATCAGGTTCATGGTTGGGATCGGGTGACGCCGATGGAGGAAACGCTGCGCGCGCTGTAAGATCTGGTGCGCCAGGGCAAGGTGCGTTACCTCGGCTGTTCAAACTGGTCGGCTCGCCATCTGATGAAAGCTCTCTATCTCGCGCGTGCCCGCGGCTGGGCTGAGTTTGTTTCGCTGCAAGCTTACTACTCGCTGGTTGGGCGTGACCTGGAACACGAGCTGTTGCCACTCTGTCGCGAAGAAAGTTTGGGACTGCTGCCGTGGTCGCCGCTTTCGGGTGGTTTTCTGTCGGGCAAGTACACGCGAGAGAATGCGAAGCCGGATGGCGCGCGGCGCAGCGGTTTCGATTTTCCGCCCATTGATGAAGCGCGGGGCTTCGATGCCGTAGACGCGTTGGATCGAATCGCGAAGCAGAAGGGTGTGTCGGTAGCGCAGGTGGCGCTCGCCTGGTTGCTGGCCCAAGCTGGCGTCACTTCAATTATCATCGGCGCAAACAAGATGTCGCAGTTGGAAGACAATCTGAAAGCGGCTGAGTTGCAGTTGACTGCGGATGAAGTGGAGCAACTATCAGCCACGACAGCACCGGCGCAGCTATATCCCGACTGGATGATCGAACGCCAAAACCAGGGACGGTGAAGAAAGGGGCCAGACGGCAGGAGCAGGCGGCAGGCAGACGCGCGAATCGAGCCATCACTTGCACCTATTCTGCCGTCTGCACCTCGCCCTTTCACAACTCTGCCGCCTGGTGCGCGTAGGAAAGTCCAATGACCTACGCGAATCAGACGGCAGAACTGTAGGCCGTCAGCCGGACCCACCCGATCCGGCAACCGGCAACTGTCAAAGTGGCACGGGCGTCTCGCCCGTGGATCACGCGCCAGGATGCGCGTGCCACTCTAAAACAGCACAGTGCTAAATTACTGGCTCTTCTTGGCCGGTTCCGCAGGCTTGGTCGCTGCCTGTTTCAACTTCTCGCTGGCCCGCGTGAAGTTTGCCGTGAACAGAGCTGCATTCGCGTCGTTGTTCTTCTGCCCCAACGTGCTGGCCTTTTCATAAAGCGGAGTTGCGAGTTCGATCTTTCCGGTGGTTTCGTAGGCTTCCGCCAGGCTGTCGTAGACGTTGGCCGAATCCGGATAGCGCTCGACATTGCGTTTGAAGATCGCGATGGCTTCGTCAGCTTTGCCGGCCTGCAAGGATTGGTATCCCAGTTGGTTGACCATCGCTTCCGGCACCGGAATCTCATATCTGAATTTCTCGCTCAGCTTTCGGTAGTGTTCGTCGGCGCCCTTGATGCCGCCGGCGATGGTGCCCATGTCGCGGTCGCGCGGCATCTGCCAGCCGTCATAAATCTTGCGCAAGCCGAAATAGTGACTGCGCAGGACCACCGATCCGTGATCCTCGTCGGACCACTGCTGGGCATCCCATTCAAAACCCTTCGCCTGGTTCTTAGCCAACACCTGCTTAAACTGATGGAAGCCGTCTTCAATTCCGCCGGGCTCGTCGCCCAGGGAAACGAAGAGTGTCGCATTCAACTCTTTCCGCGTTTTGAAGAAGTCTTCCGCACGCTTCACCGTTACCTGATTGTCCCATTGCAGCGACGGACTCACCGCCACATACGACTGGAAAACTTCCGGGCGCGCCAGCATTGCATGCACGGCAAAAAGCCCACCGAGCGAATGACCAGCCAGCGTGCGATAAGGCCGCACGCGGTAACGCTTCTCGATGTCAGGAATTAATTCCGTCTCGATGAACTTGAGAAAATTGTCAGCGCCGCCGGCGGTGGGAAACTGCGGCGCTCCCGTGGCCCCTTTGGCCTCCGGCTTGGTCGGCGTCAAATCGCGTGTGCGATCGGTATTGGTGATGCCAACCACGATCGATTCGGACATGCGCCCATTGCGAGCCAGGAATTCGATGGTGCTGGCGGTGTGGCCAATGTGCGCATCACCATCAGTCAGGTAAAGAACTGGGTAACTTTGATTGTTCGATTCGTATCCGGCGGGCGTGCGCACCAGGATGACACGGTCCTCGCCCAGGACGCTGGATTTCAAAGTCAACTTCGCCACGCCGGCGCCGCCCGCATTTGCATAACCCTGGGCCACAGCAGACGAGGAAACCAGGACCAGCAAGATGATTGCGCCCAACGCGCTGAACGCGCCGGCCAAAAATTGATGCAGATGGAAACGCACCCGCGGCGAGCGCGCGGGAAAGTCAGATGGATTCCTCATTTTCATAACTCCTATAGTTGGAAGGTTGGGCCACAAAGCGAAGGCAAACGTCCGAATTTCAAATCTCAAGTCTCAAATTTCAAATCTCAAATCTCTAGTAGACCCGGTTCAGGCTGAAATCTTCTTTGCGGTCGAATCTGAGATCTAAGATTTGAAACTGCTGCTATATATCACCAACCAGCATCCGAAATGAAGGATATGTGACCAAACGGCCAGAGATGGTGACGGACGGGCGTTAGCCCAGTGCCATGAGGTTAGTACCACCACGCGGTGCTGACCGCATGCGGCCGGGCATGTCTAACGCGGACGGTGTTCGAGATTGTAGTCGCGGAGGCGGCGGTAAAGTGTTGAGGGTGAGATGCCGAGGATTTCGGCAGTCTTGCCGCGATGCCAGCCGGTTTGTTCGAGCGCTGAAAGTATCTGTTGGCGCTCCGCATC
>JANMVC010000038.1:0-4963 GCA_031392315.1 Pyrinomonadaceae bacterium
GCAACATCGGCAATCACGGCGAGGGCACGCTCTGGCTTTCCTTCCGCAAGGATGTAGAGCGGACGCCACGCCGGCAGCCCTGAGGTATGCGTCAGCAATTGGCCCACCGTGATTGCCCGCTTGTCTGGGCGATTAAACTCCGGCAGGAATTCCGCCGCTGCACTTTCGAGCGTGATTTTTTCGGACTCAACACGACGAGCGCAGAGCAATGTCGTGATGAGAGGTTTAGTGAGCGAGGCGAGATCGTAGATCGTCTCAAGCGTCGCCGAAATCCGAGAAGGCTCGACTGCCGCGTTGCCAATCGCGTCGGCGAAGACCGTTCGGCCGCCTTCACTGATAATGTAGACGGCGGAAGGGAAGTCGCCAGCCGCGATGCGTTCCTCGATCAGGTTGGTTATTTGGAGCTGAATTTCAGGCATAACTGCGGTGTTAGTCGCGGCCCCGGCCGCCAATGCGGAGAGTTCTGAGTCCTCAATTGGCTGGATTTGATTTTGGACCGGCGAGCGATGAAACGTCCAGGTGGTGCATCGTCTGGTTAGCAGTCAAGACAAACAACCGCTTCCCGTCAGCGCTGAACCGGCTCAGCGATACCGGGCTGGCGAAGGTAAACTGCTCCCTCTTCTCAAAGGTTGCCAAATCATAGACAGCCAAGACGCTTTCCTCGGTTTCCACGCAGAGCAGATTAGAGGCAACACTCACGCTGGGTCGTTTGCCAAAAACCTTTCCGGCCTGATGGCCATCCGCCAGGGAATAAACTACTACCCGGTTTTCGTTGTCGGCCAGGATGACCCAGTCACCAGCGGTGAACACTTCCTTGACCCGAAAGGATCCTTTTCCAGTTTCAATCATCAACTGGCCCAGCGGTTTTCCGGTCCTGAGATCCAGCGTCTTAATCAAGTAGTCGCCCTCTTTTTCCTTCAGCGCCGCGAACTGCCGCTGCAAGGTAGGGTTGGCCTTGATTTCTGCCGAGGCTGCTTTCGAGCGTGCCGTCCAGACGAGCGTAATGGTGTGGTCGCGTGGCGCTATCCAGAACCATGGTCGTTCTTTGGGAAACGAAACTGACCAGAGCGGCGCCCAGGTGCGCGAATCCAGAACTTCCAGCGTGACGTTTTCCCAGAAGCTGCTGTCCTTTTTTGCCTGCTTTATTCTGGTGGCATAAGCGCCAACCTGAGCGACTACGCCTTCATCAATTGGCGGCCCCGTGGTTATGTCTTTCGTCGCGAGGTTAAGGCGCGCGATGGTTCGTTCCACTTGATTTTGTTTGGGAAAATCCCCGTAGAAAATCCCGTCATCTCCAAAATAAGCGCCGCGAAATCCGCGTACGTAAAAAACTCGCTTGCCCTGGGTGAGGTCCCAAACGGCGCCTCTCGAATAACCAGAAACCGCCAGCCATTTAAAGTCGGGAGTAACGTCCGCGGCGTAGATGCGGCCCAGGGGACTTTCCGGCAGCGCCACTACCCGAGGTTGTCCGCCCTTAATCTCAATCAAACTCAATTCGCCATTGCGTTGCTCGGAAGCTAACGTGCCATCATAAGCATCCAGCACCGGGCGTTGGTTGAATTGAAAGACCTTTCTGGTGGCTAGATCCATCAATCCGCCGGAAAGCGTCCCGAAATTTTGCAGCAACAGATAGTTGCCGGAGGTGACTGGCTTCAGGCTCGGACCGTAGAGTTCAAATTGCTCGATCACCTGTCCGCTGGGAAAACAGTACAGGCCCCCCTTCTTGATATTTGCCTGATTCTTACCGGCGATTTTGTCGTTGCCGACAAACACGAATCCGCTCGACAAAACATTCTTCAGGTCGCCCTTGATGGGTATGTTTGCGCGGGTCGTCAAGTCAAACGCCAACGATTGAACGTCGGTGGAGACTCCGATCGAATTAAATGATATCGAACGATCGCCTGCCAGAAAGTATTTGCCGTCGGGCGAGAAAGCCATGTTGATGTACTCGCGTCGTTCGAGGTTAATGCCGTCGTCCGCGATCACTGCGGCAAAGATGAGCATCAGCGCGTCGAAATATCCGAAATGGGTAAACGACTTCTTTTCCAGAATGGAGTTGCCCGTTTGCACGTCAAACAGGTTCAATCCTAACTCGCTGTCAAGACATGCCAGGGTATTTCCATCCGACGACAGCGCGGTTTGAAGACAAACCTTACGCACGACCGCTTCGTGAGCAGTTTTCAGTTTCCGCTCTGCGATGTCCCAAAACTCAACGCGCATGATGGAAGTGTGAAAAACAACTTGGCGGGAGTCGGGGGTAAACTGCGCGGGCTGGGCATCGGTGGCATTAATACGAAAAAGAGCAGCCAGCGGCTCCCGCGACAGCACGTTGATCCCGGAATCGTCCTGGGCCAGGATTAACTTTCCGTCTGGGCTGAAGCGCAGATGATTGATGTCGCTCTGAATCGTGGGCTTGAGGTCGCGCTTCAAAGTCAGGCCGCTAAGCGATTCCTTCCTGCCGAAGCCGGTGTAGCTGACCACGGCCGCTTGCCACCGGGCAAACTCGTCGGAGTTAGCAGCGATGCGAGTGCCCAGACACTCTGCGGGCAGGGTGGACAAGCCTCTCAGCATTTCGCGCAAACGTTTTTGCTCAGGCTTGGTGCGGCCAAACAGGCCGGACAGAAATCCGCCGGTCTTTCCTTTCAGTTCGAAGTATCGATCCCAGAGGCTGGCCTGGGCCTGCGGGTCATAGCCGGCGCGCGACATCACGTGGAGACCAATCAAGTCAGCTACATTCTGAGTGCCCGACTCGTGATTCTGGAGTTTTTCAAAGGCCTTGGGTTTGCGCGCGGTGTTCTCAATCAGTTGGTTGTATCTGGCGAAGACATCGGCCCGATCCGTGACGTGAGTGACAGCGAGGATGTCGCGGAACAAGCTGGTCATGTCACTGGCAGAGTGGCGCGCCACAATGTGACCCAGTTCATGCGCAATCACGCCCGCCAATTCGTCCTCGTTTTTCGCAAAGGCAACCATCTTCCGCGAGACGTAGATTCGGCCTCCCGGCAAGGTGAAGGCATTTACATCGTTAACGTCGAACAGGAAAAACTGAAACCGCAAACTTGTCGGCGGCAGATGCTTAGTGAGCCGCTCGCCAATACGCCGCAGATACGCCGTCAACTCTTCATCATTGATAATCCGATGATCGCGTTGCACATGCTCCGCAACGGCGTCGCCCAAGTCCATCTCTTGTTGTTCGGAAAAGATGTTCTGTCCCGAAGTCGCGATTGGCAGGCTGGGAGGCTGACATTTCTGTTGACCTGACGCAGAGATCGCCAAATCTAGACAGACAAAAATGAGCGCGAAGTGGAGGAAGATTCTTTTTTTCATATGGGAGGAATTCGCAGGATCGATTCGCCATTCAACTGCTTCACTGGGACCGCGGGCGCCCGCGCCTGCAACTGTGATGGTAAGCCCTACCAAACGGTGATCCTGGCCGCCTGGTTCCGTAACTTAAGCCACGGGAAGATAACGCGTTTTGAGAGAATTCGTAAAGTCGTAAGCCGCGCGGTGTCAGCATGAATCGACAGCGGCGAACGTTGTCGAAGCCAGAGCAGGCTTATTAGTGGGAATCGGCGGGCTCCGCGCTGGTGCTCCGAGTCTTGTTTAGTCCGCTAACGCCGGGGTGCGAGGCATGCTTCTCGATCTGATCCAGCGCGCGCAACGCCAGCGCGAGTGCATTTCTGCCAGCTGCTCCAGACACCTGCGACGGAAGGCCCTTAGCGGCGGATTCAATGAACGCGAGAATCTCGCTGCGCAGTGGCTCTACATCCACGATGTCGAGATTCTTCGTTTGCACGCCCGGCCAGGCGCCGGTTGCCGTGGGCGGCGCGAGGCTGCTGATCGAGACGTGCTTGGTCGCATAGTCGACCGCGACGTAATCGTGCGGTTGGAAGAAACGCATCTTTCGGATTTTTTCAGTGCCAACTCGCGAGGCGGTGATGTTTGCCACCGCGCCCGAGGCAAACTCCAGACGCGCGTTAGCGGCGTCCACTTTGTTTGTCAGAATTGGAATGCCGACGGCATGGAGTTCGCTCACTTCAACATCCTCGCCCACCAGCCATTGCACGATGTCGAGATCGTGAATCATCAAATCGAGCACCACGTCGATGTCGAGCGACCGCGCGGTAAACTCGCCCACTCGATGAATTTCGAAATAGACCGGATTACGCACGTGCGGACGCAACGCCACGAGTGCCGGATTAAAACGTTCCGCATGCCCGACCTGTAACAGCGCGCCACCTTCTGCCGCCGCGGTGATCATTTCGTCAGCTTCTGCGAGTGTGCGGGCGATTGGTTTCTCGACCAGCACGTGAATTCCAGTCCGCAACAGCGCACAGGCTATCTCGCTGTGCGACTCAGTGGGAACAGCGAGGCTCACCGCATCCACTGCGCCGATAAGTTCTCGCCAGTTCGTGGTCCAACCTACATTTCTTTCGGCAGCGATCGCCTGAGCGGTTTCGGCGGCGAGATCGCAGACCGAAACAAAATCGATCAGCCCTTCGCTGGCCAGGTCGGAATGGAGGCGGGCGTGTTGTTTGCCGAGATGGCCCACGCCAATCACTGCGGTGCGAATCGTCATAATTCAGCGGGATGGTTCCGAAGCGAGCATTGCCCGCCACGAGGTTGGTCAACTAAACATCAATTGCGTTTCGACAATGCTTGCGAATCTCCGTAACATTGCAACGGCGGGCAGTGCCCGCCTCTAAACACCAACTTAGAATCTCGTTCGGAGCGACTATACTTGCAACTTTCAACCCTTGCCAAGCGCGGCAGTCTGGTGCTTTTCCTTGCTGTCGTGGCTTTTTATTTTTACGGCCTCGGCCATTTCCCATTGCTGGGGCCGGATGAACCTCGCTACGCGCAGATCGCTCGCGAAATGTTTTTGCGTGGTGATTTGATCACGCCAACTCTTGGTGGTCATCCGTGGTTTGAAAAGCCCGCGCTGCTCTACTGGATGATGATC
>JANMVC010000065.1:0-11386 GCA_031392315.1 Pyrinomonadaceae bacterium
GGTCATGGCGGGCGCGTGCGTCAGCAGGCCGGCCAGCCAATGCTCGCCGGTGCTTGAAAGCGTGTGCTGCGCGTCTTCTGCCCGGCTGCCGGGCGCCGCGCTGGCCCGCATGAAGGCGTTGCTGCCGGTGGCCAGATCGACTGATGACTCGGGCTGCGAAAAATCTGGTGCTCACAAAAGCCTCCTGAATCCTGGTACCTTGAAATGTCTGCCTTGGCCGGGTCCCGCAAAAGCGGGTGGTCAGAATAACACGAACGACCCAAACGAATTGAACGCCGGCGACTGAAGGTAGTGGTCAGTTTCAAAAGTGGCACGGGCATCTTGCCCGTGAATCACGCGCAAGATGCGCGTGCCACAACCAAACTGACCAACTACCCGACTGAACGGCGCTGGCGAGTCCATTTCTCTAAAAATGTCCGACAAACTCCAGTTTGTCGGTGCCGAAGAATCGTCGCTCAACTCTGCGAGTTAGTGAGCCAGGGCCGAGAAAGCGTTGCCCCTCCGGTTCGCGGGAATGCAATTTCCCGTTCGCCTTTAGCATTTTGCCGGGCACCTTGATTACACTGTGGCTCTGGAAACAGATTGAATCCTAGCTTGACGCGAGTCGCGGCCAATCGAGTGCTCGAGCCGCCGCAGTTATGAATCTCTTATTCATCTTCATCGGAGGAATCTGAATGGCTAACCCACTAGATCGCGACCAACTCTTCTCTTTTGCCAACGGTCATCGCGCGGAATACGAAGCGCTGCTGAAGCGTTTCGTCGAGACGCCGACAGTTTCCTGCGACCCGACGCATGCCGAAGACATTCGAAAAGGCGTTGAGCTGACGGTCGAGACGCTGGAGCGGTTTGGCGGCAAGGTTCAGGTTTACGAGGTGGCGAATGGTAACCCGACCGTCCACGCGGTTTTTGGTGACGACCCAAACCTGCCCACCGTCACCGTCTACACCCACATGGATGTGCAGCCCGCCTCGAAAGAAACCGAGCCGTGGGAGACTGAGCCATTCACCTTTACGCAGAAGGGCGACAGCTATTTTGGCCGCGGCACGACCGACGACAAGGGCCCGGCGCTGGCAGCGCTCTTCGGCGCGCGCGCGGCGCTGGAAGCGGGCGTCGGAGTGAACATCAGGTTCCTCTGGGAGTTTGAAGAAGAGATTGGTTCGCCGAATTTCGAAAAGATAATTACTAAAGCCGGCGCGGATCTGAAAACTGATTCAGTCGTCGTGTCGGACACGGTCTGGGTCTCGCGCGAGCGGCCGGCGTGTTCCGCAGGCTTGCGCGGACTGCTCGGCTTCCTGCTCACGCTGGAAACCGCAGAGACCGATACTCATTCAGGCGAAGTGGGCGGCGCGGCGCGAAATCCTATTGCCGAATTGATGCGGCTGGTTTGCGATATCTACGATCCCGTAACCGGGCTGGTAAAGATCAATGGTTTCTACGACGACGTGATCTCGCCGACCGAAGCAGAACTCAGCGACTGGGCCAACTCCGGCTTTACTGCGAGCCACTTCAAGAAGGCGCATCACTTGAAACTAACGCGAACCGATGATTCAGTTGAAATGATGAAACTTATCTGGGGACAGCCGACTTTGGAAATTCACGGTGTGGTCGGCGGCTATCAGGGCCCAGGACTTAAGTCCATCGTGCCGCCGCGCGCTGAAGTTAAATGTTCGTGCCGCTTAGTGCCGGGACAGGATCCAGCGAAAATAAGGAAACTAATCGAAGCGGCGGTGAAGGAAAAGAACCCGGATGTGAAGATGCAATTTGAGCATGCGGCGCCGGCCTTTCGCACTCCGATGGACGGCCCGTTGCCGGCGCTACTGAAACAGGCGGTTAAGTTTGCGTTTGAACGCGACGCGGTTTTCGTGCGCGACGGCGGCACGATCGGCGCGATGACGAGCATTGAAAGAGTTTTGGAGTGCCCGGTGCTGTTTCTTGGTCTATCGCTGCCGGAGCACGGCTACCACGCGCCGAATGAAAACTTCGATTGGCAACAAGCGTCAGGCGGTATGGTGGCGTTTGCGAAGTACTTCGAGGAGATCGCCAACCTCGGCAAAACCAAGAGCTAGCCGCGAACTTGCGCGGCTGATCAGTCTCTTTAAATCACGCAGGCGAGGCGTTCTTCGTTCAAAGCTACGAACCCGTGTCGCTCATAAAACCTGCGCGCCTCCGGATTTTGCAGGTGCACGGCCACATCGATGCGGGTAACCGATTCTTTCCTTAATTGCTCCTTCAGTTCATTCAAGAGAGCGGAACCGATTCCTTTGCCGCGGCGGTTTGTCTTGACGGAAACGTCGTCGAGTTTGGCGACCACTGCGCCCATCGAGGTGGAGATCGCATAGCACACCACGCAGACGCCAGCGAGTTCATCTTCATCAAACGCCAGCCAGACAAACCCGAGTTCAGGACGCTCGAGAAAAAGGTCGAGCGCATCGTTTAGTCCCTGGAATCCACGATCGCCATAGGCCTTGCTGCTGTCCAGATAATGTTCGTCTTCGTTGAGAAACGCCTGGAGCATCTCATAAGCATCGGTGACATCGGGCGCGGTTAATTTTCGGCAGGTAATCAAGCGAAACTCCTTTCGGGAATTGTAACGCAAACTGTTAGTTTGCGTCTGGCCTTCCAGTTCAGCGAGGTGGAAACTGGTAGAGCCGCAAACTAACAGTTTGCGTTACATGAAACAATGCTACACCAATTGGCTGGTGTTATAATCCCGCCGTCCACATTCCAGGTTTCCAGACAAGCAATTCCATTTTCCGCAAATCGAGGTTTAGGATCCATGAAGAATGCCTTCCTGTCAGTTTTGGTGTTGGTTATGGCCGCGTCGTCAGTCGCCTTCGCTCGCGAGGCACGGCTGGTTCGCTATCCGCATTATCACAATGGTCGCATCGCCTTCAGTTATCTCGGCGACGTTTGGACGGCTGACGAAAACGGCCAGAACATCCAACGGCTGACCGTCAATCGGGCCCGCGACGTCTACGCCCGTTTTTCACCAGACGGAAAATGGATCGCCTTCTCCAGCGACCGCAATGGCAATCTCGATGTATACATCATGCCCTCGGCAGGCGGCGCGGCGAAACAGTTGACCGTGTATTCGGCTGACGACACCGTGCTCGGCTGGCGTCCCGATTCACGCGCAGTGCTTTTCAGCAGCAACCGCGGTGAGGACTTCGCCGGCCAACTTTACCTCGTGAGTATTGATGGCGGACTACCAACCAGGGCGGGAACGGACATGGGTGTGCAGGCTGCCTATTCGCCCGACGGCAAGCGGCTGGCGTACAACCCGAAGTCGCAGGTTTACTGGCGCAAGTATTACCGCGGTTCCAATCAGAGCGACGTGGTGGTGATGGATGTTGCCACCAGAAAATTTACCCAGCTCACGGATTTCGACGGCCACGATTCATGGCCGATGTGGGGCAACGACGGCGGCATCTATTTTGTCAGCGACCGCGATGGCAATGGGCTGACAAACATCTGGCGCGTGTCGGGCGACGGCGGCAAGGCCGATCGAATCACTTCATTCAAAACCGGCGACGTGCGTTGGCCTTCTATCAGTAGCGACGGCAGGACCATCGTCTTCGAGCACGACTTCGGCATTTGGAAGCTCGACCTCACCACCAAAAAAACGTCGCCCATCCAACTGAACATTGCCGCGGAGACGCAGGAAAATCTCAGCGAGATTCAAAGTTTTAGTTCCCAGTCAGACGATTTCGATCTGGCGCCATCCGCGCGCCGGGTGGCGTTTTCAATTCATGGCGAGATTTTTACGGCGCCAGTCGAAGAGGGCGATCTCAAGCAGTTGACCGATGGCCCCGCGCGTGACCGCTCGGTCAGTTATGCGCCTGACGGTAAATCGATTGCCTTCGTTTCTGACCGCAGCGGCCGCGAAGAAATCTATGTTGCGGCGATTGACGGCGCGGGCGAAGCGCGGCAAATCACCGACATCGACTCGCTGAAACTCGGCTACCGTTGGTCGCCAGACGCGAAAGAGATTGCCTTCGCTACTTCCGACGGCAAACTCCGCAAAGTGGATGCGGCCACAAAAAAGGTCACGGACATCGATTCGTCGCCTTACGGAAACATCAGCGCGCCCGTGTGGTCGCCGGACGGCAAGTGGCTCGCTTATTCCAAGTCGGACATCGCGCGCACAACGGACATTTACGTCATCGCCTCGTCCGGCTCAGAAAAGAGCGCACAGAAGATCACCTTCGATTCGCATAGCGATATCAACCCGGTGTTTGCCACCGACGGCCGCAAACTTTTCTTTCAACGAATCGAAGCTACGGGCGGCGCCACGCCAAACTCAGTGCAGATTTATTCAGTCGCCCTCGAGCGCTTGGAACGCGATCCGGACGACGCGGAAGAACGCGCTGAGACCGAAGCACCGGCGACGCCATTAGAGCCCGGAGCCGAAGGCGCAGCGGCCGGTGGCGTTGGTCCACGTCGCGGACCAGCCGAACGCCGCGGGCCGCCTCGCGAAACGAAGATGGACTGGAGCGGAATGAAGCGGCGCACGCGCCAGATCACGCGCATGCCATTTCCGGTTTCCAGTTACACGGTAGCGCCTGACAGCCGCACGATAGTTTTCGTTACCAGCGAACCTGCCGGCACCGCCAGCGTCCCCGTAGTTTATTCGGTTCAGGACGATGGCAAACGGCTCACGCGCATTTTGTCAGGACAGCCGCCCAGCGAAGAGGGCGGTCCTGGTGGCGGAGGAGGGGGCTTTGGCGGCGGCATTTCCGAGCTGAATATTTCACGCGATGGCCGCACGCTCTTCTTTAGCGAACGCGACGGAATTTATTCCGTTGCTTTGCCTCCATCGCCCGCGCCCGGCTCTTCGGCAGCCGCCGCCGCGAGCAGCGCGCCGCGTAGTGAAGCCGTGCGCCGCCGCGTCAACTTCAACGTGCGCGTGCGCGTCGATCGTCCTGCCGAATGGGCGGAGATGTTTGACGATGCCTGGCGCACGATGAAATATCGTTTTTACGATCCGAAAATGCACGGCATGGACTGGGACGCCATGCGCCAGAAGTATCGCCCGCTGGTTGACTACGTTGGCGACCGGCAAGAGCTGCTCAACATCGTCAACGAGATGATCGGTGAACTCAATGCCTCGCACACGGGTGCGGCGCCCCCTCCACGCGGCCCAGCCGGCGGTGGAGTTTCCACCGGGCATCTGGGAGTGGAACTGGAAGCTGATAATGCCGTCGGCCGTTATCGCGTCAGCTACATTTATGAAAACGGTCCCGCGGACAAGGATTGGGTAAAGGTAGCCGTGGGCAATTATCTGATCGCCATCAACGGCAAGGAGGTGAAGGCGGGAGATAACTATTGGCAGTTGCTCAACAATCGGCTCAATCGCAAGAGCGAGATTACCTTCAACAGCAAGCCGAGTGACGACGGCGCCTGGGTGACGCGGATTGAAACCATCACGCCCGGTGCCTATAGCCAGTTGCGTTATGAACGTTGGGTGAAGGAGCGGCGGCAAAAGGTGGATGAGCTTTCAGGCGGCCGCATCGGTTATCTCCACATCCAGGCGATGAACCAGCCTTCGCTGCGAAAGTTTGAAAAAGAAATTCGCGAGTTTCGCCACAAGGAGGCGTTGGTGATCGACCAGCGTTGGAATGGCGGCGGCAACATCGAACAGGAACTGCTGGCGATCCTGGTCCAACGCCAATATCAGATTTGGCAACCGCGCGGCACGGAAGCCATGGACCGGCCGTTCGCCGGATTCTTTGGGCCGAAGATCGTTCTGCAAAACTGGCGCTCGGCGTCTAACGCGGAAATGTTTCCCGCAGGCTTCCGCGCGCTGGGCTTAGGAAAAGTAGTGGGCACGCCAACGATGGGCGCGGTAATCGGCACGGGCAGTTATTCGCTGATCGACGGCTCTACGGTGCGCACGCCCGGCGTCGGAGTGTTCCTGGCCGATCCGAAACGCACGAACATGGAAAACAATGGCGTGCAGCCAGACATGCTGGTCGATAATTCGCCAGCGGACACGCTGGCGGGTCGCGATCGTCAGCTTGAAGTTGCGGTTGACGAGCTGATGAAGCAACTGCAGGGACCAAAGCGCAACGTCGCGCGAGGCGAGTAGATTGATTGTGGCAGGGCGTCCCCGTCACTGATCACACGCGCAAGATGTGCGTGCCACTTATTTCTTTAGCACGAAGTCTTTCGGTACAAACTCGATGGAGCGAATGGTTCCATCGGATTTTGTGCGCGAATCGCGGTTGTCCACATAACATACGACCACCTTCTCAGGTTTACGCGGACCGCAGCTAATCTCACCGGCGACGTCGGTGCTGTAGGTCGTAATATCAACCTGGTCGAAAGTTTTTGTCCAGAGTTTGAGTAGCCGGTCGCCAATCTTCACGACGAAAACGATGCCTTTAGCATCGCAATCAATTCTCACCAGCATCCCTTCTAACTGAGTTTCACCATCCGCCGGTTTCCTCAGGGCCTGTCGCAAATGAGAGCTCGGATCAGCATCCTCGACTACAACCTGGTCAATTGTTAACTCGCCCGGTTTTCTGAGTTGTGGTCGCTGTGGACCGCTCGCCCGTGCGGCGTTGTCTGCCTGATAGCGCGCCATCTGTTCCTGAATCGAAGAGATCGATGCCAGCAGACTCTTCGCGTTGGCCTGTATCTGGGGATCCGCGCCGCTCTTCGCGAGCGGTTCGACAATCTTCCGCGCGCCCTCGAAATCCTGCTTACGCATATAAAGCTGGGCGAGCATAAATTGGAACTCCTCACGGCCGGGCGAGAGCGACAAGGCTTGTTTGAAAAGGCCGATCGACTCGTCTAATTGCTCTCCCGTCACCAGATTCACAAAGCCCAGCAGATTGTACGATTCCGGAAAATCGGGTTTGAGCTCGATTGCTCGACGCAGTTCCGCGCGCATCTTCTGCGCTGTTTCGGCGGGAAAGCCAAACACAGGTTCTCCCTCGGGTGCATGCTCACGACTCAAGGCATAAGCATAGTAGTAATGGGCCAGGTAGTTGGTGGAGTTTCCGGCTACCGCCTGCTCAAGTTGCGCCCGCGCCTCTGGTATTTTCTTTTGTTCCATGAAGACCAGTCCCAGTGAGGCGTGGGCCATGGCCAGCTTCGGATCAAGCGCCAATGCTTGCTCCAGTTTCGTTTTCGCATCATCGATCCGGTGAATGTGATACAGCAGATCGCCAAGATATGCCTGCGCCTCAGCCTCGGCCATGGGTGCAGTCGTCATCTCGGAATCGAACTCCAGCTTCCGCTCGAAAGTCACAACCTGAATGCGATAAGTCTGACGTTGAACGTAGTCTTTCAATTCTTTCAGCATCCCGACATAGTCTTTTTGAAAGGCCTGGCGGAAAGCCGTTTCCACCGGAGTGTTTAGCCGGAGCAGGTTTACAAACTGGCTGAGCTGAGGAACGCGCTTGCCTTCGTTTCCCTGGATCAAATAGTGAATCAGGGCCCACGACTGGGCATAGAACAGTCCGCGAGCGTCGTGTTTGTTGCGTTCCAGCGAGTGGTAGTCAACCGCAAACAACTGGTCGAGCGGAAACAACTGGGTGGTGCGCAACAAGGCGAGATGATGGGAAATCGGATTGCCCAGGTGGATCTTGCGATCGTCTTCCGTAGTAAAGGTACTGTAATACTCGGCGATGCCTTCGTTAAACCAGGGAGGTACGCTGGTCTTCCCCATGGTGTTATTGACCAGCAGGTGAACGTATTCGTGAAAGATTGTGCCGTAGGAATCCTCGCCACGTTTCTCTGTCGTGAGGGTGATGTAGTTTACGTCGCGGCCTGGCTGGAAATATCCTGCGACCGCCACCATCTTGCCGTCGGCAATTGGCTTGAATGGCTTGTACGAGCTGTCGCTCTTGAACACAATCACAGTGGTGGGGACGGGTGAGCTAAACTTCATTCCCGGAAACAGGCGTGAAAACACGTCCCGAAACTGCTCGAGCCGCGTCGCCACCTGGCGTATATCTTTCTCGCCGGCATTGCCAACCAGAAAGAAGTTTTTGGAACGTACGCTGATCCAGGTGTCTTTTGCAGACACCGGATGAAGTGTGGGAGCGATCGCTAAAAGACAAAATGCAATCGCAAGAGCAACGGTGAGTCGCTTCATATTTTTGGTTCCCTGGGCAAGAGCACGCCGAGTTGACTGTTTCAGAATGTCGGGGAGGAAATCGCAGCCCTGAGTTGCGGACTATACGAACTGGCCTTTGCCGGTGTCAAATTTTCTAAACTCCAGCTAGCGGTGAAGTGAGATGTTGCCTTTGAAATGCGAAGAGGCGCCTTCCGGAAAACCCGGCAGGCGCCCTTTCGTTGCTGCTGACGTTTTTTCACGCGCGCACAATGCGGTGCCACCGTCCCAGCTAGTTTGGCAGCAGCACGGAATCGACCACGTGAATCACGCCGTTGGATTGATACACGTTCGCGATTGATACCGTCGACGAACCACCTTTCTCGTCTGTCAGCACCAGCGAGTGACCGTGCATGCGGGCGGTTAGTCTATCGCCGCTCACCGTTGTGAACTGCGCGCTGCCGCGGCCGGCCTTGATTCTCTTGGCGATCGCCCTGGAGTCAAACTTACCGGCGAGCACATGGTAGGTCAGTATCTTAGTCAGCGTGCCCTTGTTTTCGGGTTTGACCAAAGTGCCGACGGTGCCTGCCGGCAACTTATCAAACGCGGCGTTGGTCGGCGCAAACACCGTGAATGGTCCCTTGCTCTTTAGAGTATCGACCAGACCGGCAGCTTTTACGGCGGCCACCAGCGTTGTATGGTCAGCAGAGTTTACGGCGTTGTCGATGATATCCATCGTCCGCATCATCGGCGCGCCGCCAACCATCGGATTCATGGAATCGTTTTTCATCATTTGCGCGTTGGCGCTCTGATTTGCGGTTGCGATTGATGCCGCGGCGAGCAGCAGCATTACAAATAGTCTCTTCACAGTTTTCCCCATCCTTCTTTCAGAAAGTTTATTTTTGCGAACTCGGGGAAGATACGGAGGCGGTCGGCAAACCGGATTGCGTGAAGGCGGCTGAAACAGAATTGTGATGCGGGAGATTAAACCGCGAGCGGCTTTCGGTGGAATGCTCGTCAGGGTCTGAAGATTGAAGAATCAGATAAACGGAAAGCGTATTCCGCAATGACCCACTGCGAAACTGGTGAACCATCCTTCATCGCAGGCTTAAACTTCATCTTGCAAGCGGCCCGAATCGCGTTTTCCGTCAGTCCCGCTGGCAGACCTTTGATAACTCTCACGCGTGTTACCCTGCCGCTGCCTGACAGCAACACTTTCAGCACAACGAAACCCTGAATGCCATTGCGCCGCGCTTCCTTCGTGTACGACGGCTGCGGCTTGCCTGTGATCACAACCCGCGAGTCGGTTTCTTTGGAAGAAAGGATGCGCTCGTTGCCCGCATTCCCGTTCCCGCCGGCGCCTGTAGCAGTTTCGAGAATCCGCTCCAGCGATCCATCCTCAGCGCATCGGTAATCCTGATTTCGCTCGGCGGTAATTGATGACGCGGGATTTGTAGCCGGTGTTGGCTTTGCGTTATCGGTTTCTGTAGTTTCCACGGGAGGTGGGACCGGCACCTTAATCTCCTTGGGTCGACGTCCGGACTGCGAGTGCGCCGCCGAAGCGAGAATAAGTATCGCGACCAAAGAAACCAACGTCTTCATTTGAATTCGATTGTACCAAAACCCCCGGCAGAAGCCCGACCGTCAGGGAGGGCTCCGAGTTCAGCCTGCGAAGCTGGGAGCGCAGGCATCCTGCCTGCAATCCTGAGTTCAAAAGAAGAGCCCTTGCTGACGCGCGGGCTTCTGCTTGCGCCCTGGCACAAGAGGGCGGCTTCTGCAAGACACAAAGAGGCGGGCCAATCGCTCGGCCCGCCTCCTCTGGAAAACTTTGCTGCCAACTATTCTTCCGGCCCGGTACAGCTTGGCCCATGCAGCGCTGGAATCTTTTGGCTGATCACCGGAAAGTTTGGCGCCTCGTCGATATTGATCTGCGTCCAGTGTGCATAGTTTTCCGGCACGTTGGTGTCCGCGAAAATCGCTTCCACCGGACACTCGGGCACGCAGGCATCGCAATCAATGCAGGTGTCGGCATTGATGTAAAGACGATCAGGCAGTTCATGAAAAGCTTCGACCGGGCAAACCGCAGCGCAGTCGGTATATTTGCAGTCAACGCATAACTCGACAACTACATATGTCATTAGTGGAAGACGCTCCTTTGGTTGATGGCAAATAGTTATTCAGCAACGCATGTAATGTCAACTGAAAAATATCGCAGCAATGAGTTATCCGCAGGTTGCGAATTGTCCGACAAACCTCAGTTTGTCGCAAACGGAAACTCAATCGAGACGACAAACTGAAGTTTGTCGGACTCAAATCCAATACGTTAACTTCCCGTCGATTCCTTCTTCACCACGCTGCCCGGTCCGTTCACCGTTTGCTTCACGTGTGGATCGCCGTGATAGGTAACACGCGAAGGCCCGCCGACCGTCACCTCCAACTCGTTTGCCGCATAGACCTCAACTTTTGAAACCCCATTCGATTCGACCGTGACCCGATCAGCGCGCAGCTTATGCGTGTCGATGTTGCCGGCGCCGTTAGCATCGATCGTCAGAGCTTTTGTTTCTCCTGACACTCTGATAGTTGGCGCGCCGTTCACATCCAGCCCAAATTTCTCATTCTTCAAGCCGGTGATTTCGATTCTGCCGGCGCCATTAGCGGAAAGGCCCTCGAGATTTGGCGCTGAAATCTTTAGCTTGATCGGGTTGCGGGTTGAAAGACTGCGCTTGCTCTTGATATGCAGCACGCTGTTGGAGACTTCGGTGGTAATCAAGGGCAGGAGGTTGTCGTCCCCTTCGATTTCCAGGCTCGGCGCCGCCGCGACCACAAAGTCGATTTCGTATGCTCCTTCAGTCGAAATCGAGGTGAAGCTGGCGACGCTTCGCTTTTCTTTCTGACGATTTCCCGATCCGGCCACGCCATCGTGAATTATGTGACGGCAGCCAACCGCAATTGACATCAGGGTAACCAGCACCAGAATCTTTTTCATGTGAGTTGTCTCCTTCGCGTTTGCGGGCCAACAGTCCGACAAACTTCAGTTTGTCGCTTTCTCCGTCGTTGAGCTTCCTGGGAATGGTCATGTCGACAAACTGAAGTTTGCTGGACAGCCAGTGATCAACGCGTGCGTTCATCGCGGGAGTATTCGAGTGTGCGCGTTGTGTTTTCGGTGATGCTGGGAAGCGGCTCAGGCAGCCCGCGCGGTTGCGAACCGCGAAGCTCGGTTGGTTGCGGAGGAGTTTGGGGCGGGCCACTGCTCCGCTTTGTTTTCCCGCTAATCACTCGTGATAGCTGCAGGCAGAGAAAGAGTTCGACAAAGCCTACCAGGAG
>JANMVC010000083.1:0-4168 GCA_031392315.1 Pyrinomonadaceae bacterium
ACCGTCAATCTCTCGCAAATAGAGATGGTTGTTTTCGTTTCCGCCTTTGTCATAGGTGTAGAGGAGGCGCGCGTCTGCGGGAAAATAGGTGACCGCGTAGGTGCTTTCTTTGGTCGATTTGGTTAGCTGCGTTGGACCGCCACCGACCACGGGTACTGAATGAACATTAAAAATCCCGGTTCGGTTGCTATGAAACAGGATCGTTTTCTCGTCCGCGGAAAACGAACTCCCGCCGATGCGCACGGTGTTCATAAACTGCTCAATTGTGTATTGCTTAACCTGCCGAGCTGATGCGCGCTTGGCGCTCGACCTGGACTGCGCCTGCGCACCAGCAGGCGCCATTAGGATTGCTATCGCAATGATCAGGGCTGCGGCGACGCTGCCAATGATCGACTTACGGAAACTGGGGGTTGTATTCATACAATTCTCCTTCTCAAGTTAGACGACTCTGAACACTAAACATTAACAATGGCGGGTCTGGACAGGCATTCCTGCCTTTGTCAGAACCGCCTTCACGGGCACATCTGCCATGCCCTGATGGCGTCAACGGAAAAAATCAGCATCACGATTTCCAGCAACAGGCTGTCCTTAATCCACCAAATCAAAATCAACTCCACGACGGCGAATACAATTATGGAGCGGCGCCAGCCGAGTCGCCGCGCGACCAGGAATCCAATCAGGCAGCAAAGAATGTCGCCGAAGGAATTGACGACTGTGTCGCCGGTGTAACCCAACGCGGCGGTTTCTTCGCGATAGCGATCGATGATGAAGTTAGTGTTTTCAAAAGCTTCCCATAACGCTTCGACTGAGATGGCCAGGACAACTTGCCAGGCGGGGCGCAGTCCCTTGAGGTACACCTTCATCAGCAACGCGATTAACCAGAAAAACAGGAAGCCGTGCAGCACGTGTGTGAAACTATACGGGTCGAGGAAATGCTGCGAGTTATCGGAACTACAAATGTTGCCCGACCAAAATTGAAGTTTGCCGCAGGCGCAAATCCACAGACGACCTTCGAGGCGAAGCAGGATTGCGGCCCCGGCAAAGACTGCAAAGATTGCCGCCCAGGGCAATAGTTTTCTTTCATCAACCGTGGTACTTGCGGACATAGTTATTGTGTTCGGAAGAGTGTAGTCACATCCTCTGCATCGTAGTCGCTAATCAAATCGATTCCCGAGCCGGCAAAGCGTCTGGCCGCCGCTGCCGGCCGTTCGTCAGCCTCGTGTGCCATGGACCATTGCGCGTGATTTATGAGCAGGGACAATTCCATGATACATCCCAACGTCATAGCGAAGCGACGCGCACCGGCTTCCAGCGCCGTCTGGCCCATCGTTCTGGCAGTGGCCAGCCAGCTTTCCGCGTGGGCGAATGCTGCCCGCGCGATTCCCGCAGGGTCGGCGAGCTTTGGCGCTTGAACAGCGGCCAGGCAGCGATCCACCTCCGTCCGGAATTCGAGCATCGCCGCATCGTCCGAGCCAAGTGCGCGCAACACATCAAGCGCGAGCACGTTGGTTGTGCCCTCCCAAATCGGCAGGACCTGAGCATCGCGTAAGATCGTGGGGAGACCTGTGTCTTCAACGTAACCCGCGCCGCCGAATGCTTCAAGCACTTCGCTGGCAACCGACGCTGCCTGTTTGCCCGTAGTCAGTTTCATAACCGGCGTCAGCAAACGCAACAAGAGAATTTCTGCTTCGCTCGCTTCGCCAGTTTCATTCAGGCCCGTTAGCTCAGCTACACGAAAGGCGAGATGAAATGCAGCTTCGGCTTCAGCCTGTAGGCCGGCAAGCGTGTCGAGATGGAGCGGCTTTTCGGAAAGCAGCGTGCCGAAAGCTGTGCGCTTGCCCGCGTAGTCAATCGCCAGCGCCACGCCGCGACGCATTAACGAGACAGCGCTGATGCCGTTCCAAAGCCGGGTGATGTTGAGCAGCGGCGCGATGTTGCGCACGCCGTCAGTGGTTCCCATGACGAGTTGCGCGCGCGTGCCATTCAAAGTTAGCTCGGCGGTCGGAACTTTGCGGGTCCCGAGCTTGTCTTTGAGACGATTGATTTCAATTTGGTTTAGTTGGCCGGATTCGTCGCGCAGCTCCAGATAGAAGAGCGCCAACCCGCGGCCGCCAGGAGGATTGCCTTCGGGGCGGGCGAGCGTCAAGGCGATCTGAGAATTGATAGCTGAGGCAAACCACTTGTTCCCAAACAAGCGCCACGTTCCGTCAGCGTCCAGGCGTGCAACAGTTTCCGACAAGCCCACGTCGGAGCCGCCCGTGATTTCAGTCATCCACTGACCGCTGGTCCAAAACTCTTCCGGCTGGCGAGTAGTGAGATGCGGCACTGCGCGCGCGATGAGCGATTGATTTCCGGACTTCAACAGCGTGCGGGCGGCGCCATCGGTCATCGCCAGAGGGCAGCTATAGATGTCCGTCGAGGGTGTGAAGAGATAGGCGAGTGCACACTGATGCACACGGGAGAACCGGCCGTGTTTTTGTTCATATGCCGTGGCAACTACGCCGTGCTCCGCAGCGATGCGTTCCGCCGCGAGCCAAAGCGGCGTCACCGCAACTCGGTCGATGCGATTTCCCCAGGCGTCCCATTGCGTGAGCGTCGGCTCATTCAGCCGGTCGGTTAACTGCATCTCGTAGAGTTCGCCACCAGCCATGCACCCCAACGCTGCCAGCGCGGGTTCTGTTTCGCTCAACATTTCCGCTGGGAGCACCCGCGTTAAGTAAGACCGCAAAACGCGGTCGTCTTCATACTGATTGCCAAGCGCGGGGGGCTGTTGCTGGAAGGGCATTTTTCGGGTCGTGTAGTTCAACTGGCGTTCAGCTATCAGCGATCGGCAAACTGTAGAACTGACTGCGAAACCTCGATCTCATTTGGCAAACGAGGATCGGGAACTGGCTCGCCGGGAACGAGACTGAGCGGCAGCACGCCCGCCCAAATCGGCAGTCCGTAGTCCTCTTCATCGTCGATTGGTGGACCAGTGCGCACTTTCGCGGAAGCCTCCTCGAGCGGCAGGCGCAGGACCGCAGTAGCTTTAAGTTCCTGGTCAGTTGGCTCGCGTGCTTCGTCCCAGCGTCCGGGAATCACCTGTTCAGAAAACGCGCGCAAGGCCGCTAGCTTCGCTTCTTTTTCGTCAACCAGCGCAGCGCGGCCGAACACTACGACGGAGCGGTAGTTCATTGAATGATGAAAAGCAGAACGCGCCAGCACCAGTCCATCAAGCAGTGTAACCGTCACACAAACGTCGATGCCGCCGGCGAGGGCGCGCAGCATCCGGCTGATCTGCGAGCCGTGAATGTACAAGCTATCGCCAATGCGCCCGAAACCGGTAGGGATTACGAAGGGCTGTCCGTCTACCACGAAGCCCACGTGGCAAAGGAAGGCTTCGTCAAGAATTTGGTAAACCAGCTCTCGTTCATAAACGCCGCGCTTGGGCAGGCGCTTGAGGGTGGTGCGATCGGTTTTCGGAAAGTCCATTTGTGAATCGTAAAGGCTAACTCCTTAATCGTAAAGAAAGGTTGTGTCCTAATCCGAAATCCTCTGCGCCCCCTCTGCGTTTTCTGCGCCTCAGCGGTGGGCGGTTCGGAGCATGATTCACCGCAGAGACGCAGAGGCCGCAGAGGCCGCAGAGGTTACGCGGAGGGAACTGTGAAATTAAGACGCTGCCGTAAAGAGGCGGTGCTCTGCAAATCTCAAACTCGTGTGTAGAATGCTTTTCGTTTGAGACTCTCGCTGAATCACATGTTGGTCCCTTTCACTAAGTTGGCGAGGCCGCACTGGCTGGTAGTCGTCATTGTGTTAGCCGTTAGCGTCGGCGCGTGCACCAGCAAGAAAGCTTCAGACACAGATCCGACGCCGGTGTTGTCAGGCCCACCAAACACAACCTTTCCGATGCCGCCACTGCGGCCAGATTCCGAAATGGGCTGGGCTTTGACAGACGGCAAACGCGCAAAGATTTCCGATTACCGTGGCAAGGTGTTGGTGCTGGATTTTTACGCGACCTGGTGTGAGCCCTGCCGCCGGAGCATTCCGCAATTGCTCAGTCTCCGGCGGCAATTCGGAGCGGCAGGCATGGAAATCGTAGGGCTCAACGTTGGCGGCGGGGACGATCGAATCAAGGTGGCCGACTTCGCTCGCGAACTCAACATTACTTATCCACTCGGTTTTCCCGACA
>JANMVC010000189.1:0-3338 GCA_031392315.1 Pyrinomonadaceae bacterium
TATCGGAAGTTTGCATGGCCATCAATTCGGCCCACGAGTTTGCCGCAGACATCAAGAATGCAATTGGCCAAACAGACTTCGCAACCGAAGCCGCTGGATAACTGCCGCCACTCGCACTGCCCTCAAAATCTTCCATGATCACTGGCCGCGACATAGTTATCATTTCCAGCATCGACTGGAACTTCCTCTGGCAAGTCCACCAGGAAATCGCCCTCAGATTCGCGCAGAGTGGCAATCGCGTTTTCTACATTGAAAATACCGGCGTGCGCGCGCCGCGCCTGAGCGACGTTTGGCGCATCCTGTCGCGACTGAAAAATTGGTCGAGGTCTCTGCGCGCGGCGAGTGTGGGCCAGGTTGCGGCTAACGTCACCGTGATTTCTCCGTTGCTGCTGCCGCCGTTTAGTTTGCTCGGACGAGTGGCAAATCCTTTCCTGTTTTCATTTTTGGTTAAGCGCATTTTGAACCGGCGCGGCCTTCGCGATCCAATCCTTTGGACCTATCTGCCGACGGACACCGCGTGCGAAATAATTCGGGAACTGCGCACCCCGAGGAGCATGGTCGTTTATTACTGCGTGGCCGACTTTTCCCAACTGACTTCGGATCAGGCGCGCCTTCGCGAATTTGAGCACCGGCTGATCGAACAAAGCGATCTCGTTTTCGCAAACAGCGCGCAGGTAGCGGAACATTGCCGGCAATGGCATAGCGACGTGCATGTCTTCCCGCCTGGCGTTGACTTCAAAAAGTTTGCCGTAGAGGAAGCCGCCGTTGCCCAGCAGAGATCAGTTGCGGCCGAGGGGCCGCAGTCTGCAGGTGGTTCGCCGGATGAGTTGATGCTGGCGGCGCTGCCGAAGCCGGTGATTGGTTATGTGGGAGGGCTGCACCGTTTTGTTGACTACGATTTGCTCGTCGAGATGGCGCGTGCGCGCCCGCATTGGTCATGGGTTTTTGTGGGGCCAACGCACACGAAGATTGGTGAACTAGCCGGCATGCCAAATGTGTACCTGTTAGGACAGAAGTCGCATGACGAGTTGCCGCGCTTGATTCGAGAGTTTGACGTTTGTCTGGTGCCTTATCTGGTCAACGATGCGACGGTCACTATCGCTCCGGTAAAAGTTAATGAATATCTGGCTGTGGGTAAGCCGGTAGTCTCGACCGAGCTACCGACGGTTTGCGAGTTTAACCGCGAACACGAGATCCTTACGACCGCGGCGAATAGTTCACCGGAGTTTCTGGCCGCGATCGAGGCCGCGTTGGCGCAGCCGACAGATGCCGCGACAATTGCGCGCCGCCGCGAAGTCGCCGCGCTCGGCGACTGGCCCAACCGCTTTAACGCCATGAATGAATTGATTGAAGCAAGAAGAAGAAACTAAGAAGTGGGTCAGTTCAGTTGTGGCACGCGCATCTTGCGCGTGACCACGGGCGGGACGCCCGTGCCACTTTCCAACCTGACCCAACGCCCCAAAAGCCACTCGCGTGGAAACCCGCAGACATTTCCGTTAGAATCTCGCGGCAATCCTGAAATGTAGGCCAGCCATTCTTGGCTCGAGTTTCACCAGCCCGAAACGTTCACGCGTGTGCCCCTGTAGCTCAACGGTTAGAGCAGCAGACTCATAATCTGTTGGTTCGGGGTTCGAATCCCTGCGGGGGCACCAATAGAATCATCCTGTTACGGGCAGCGCCTACGCTGCCCGTTTCGGTTTTGTGTGCCTGTCGTGTGCCGACGCACCGGAAGAGTAGGGTTTCCCGCTTATCTGTTGCACCTTTCCCATGTCTAGTAGGTCGATCGGGGAGTGGAGCTGCATTGGGGACGATTTCAATTCCGGGAGCGAGATATCCTTGGTCTTGGAGCTGTTGTTGCACCTTGCGCGCGCGGCAGCTTTGGCGCTCCGACAGGCAGCCTCCTGGCTATGACCAGATCCGGCACCTTCAACTCGATCCGGGGCATTGGGTATTCGGCTGAAGTTCTCGATGTTGCAGGATGCCTTACAAGTCCATCCGCGGCTCATTTGCATCGGCGGGGGAGGCATTGGAATGCTATCCGGGAAGGGGAATGGAATCGGGGCAGCTTGAGGAGCGGGGTCACACACTTCGGTATTGCAGTAATCAATTCCAGCGGCGATGCCGATGCCAGCTCCTATGGCAGCGCCAAAGGCTGTTCCGGCACTAAAACCGACACCAATACCCAAGGCCTCTCCGCCGATGGTTCCAAATCCTGGGGTGACAAAGCTGCCGTAATCCGTGCGCTGGGTGCGATTGCCTGCCGCGTCGTACTGGTAACTCATCGAGACACCGCCGCGCGTGACGCCAGTCTGGCGCCCCACCAAATCGTAGGCAAACTCGTACCGCTGGTTGAGAGCATCGATGACCGTCGTCGTGCGCGAAAGCGCGTCATACTCGAAGGTAGTGGGTTTGTTGTCAGCGTCTGTCGAACTCGAAACCCGATTAACGCTGTCGTAAACAAACGTCGTCCGCGGAAGCACGATTATCGGCCCGTTGAGGGTCAAGACTCTAGCGCAAAGTGAAGCGGGGGGAGCTTACGCGGGAGTCAGAACGTGTCAATAATAAGGGCGTGCGTTGGATGTTTTATCTATCCTGCCGTTGCAGAAAACCAAATGGAGCAAGTGCGGTATCGTTTTGCTAAGCCATGCCACTCGATGCAACTTTGGCAATGTATCGCTGGGATTCAGCTGCGGCGCACGATCGGCATCCAAGCTGGAGGAACAAGACTTTTGAGAACATGTTTGCGCGGTCAGCTAATCCTTTGTTGGCAGCAGCGATGGAAGTGCGTACGAGAATTACCCAGGTCGATAGAATCGTCACCACACTCTAAAGGCTCCAAGTCCCTCAAGTTGTGTTGGTTTGGTTTGCTTAGGCAGCTTGTCATCGTTAATGCCCGATAGTTAAAGAGAAACACTCGATTTAGACCGAGGGCGGCGACGTGCGAGTGAGGCCCTTCGTCTGGCCACATTCTCCTTCTCCGTCCGGGCACAACTTGCCTCGTCGTCCGGGTATACCCCGACTCTTCGTTCAACCACATTCGCCTATTGCGACTTCCTCGCCGCTTGGATACATTACCCCTCGCTAATCAAACCCAAACAGGAAATCCCAAACGGAAAATCCCAGACAGGAGAATTTACGATGCGCAAGAACACCTGGAATCTGATGCTCGGGCTTGGAATGATGCTGGCGTTTCTGCTGGCCTGCAACGCCAGCACCGCCAACATCGGCAGCTTGAAAATCAGCACTGACGAAGAAGGCAAAAACGAGGCGAAGAATTTCAAGCCCGGTGACAAGATTCACGCGGTCGCAGTGATCGCGAACAACCCTGGCAAAGTGCA
>JANMVC010000214.1:0-2877 GCA_031392315.1 Pyrinomonadaceae bacterium
TCGAATACATCGGTAGTTGGGAAACCGGAACCTAAGCGTTAAGCAAAAACAAAAGCACGAAAGCAGGAAGTCGGAAAGGCTTCCTGCTTTTTCTTTTGCGGTAGTTAACCTAACTCTTGAAGATGCAGGTTGCTAGGTGCGAACTCTGGTAAGGAAGTAAGTACCTAACGCAGCGAAGATAACAGGCGGTGACCACGCCGCCACTTCCGGCGGCAGCAAACCATGATTCCCTAGCTGTTGAAAGCCTCCGCCGATTCCCCAGTAAGCCACACTGACGCCCACCGCAACACACAACGCTACGATCGCTCCGCGTCGCCCGAACGCGAGGGCCAGCGGCATTCCAATAAATGCCATGACAATCACGCTGCAACGGAAGTATGTGAATCCGTTTAGCGTGATCGTCATGGCGTTTATTGGAATGCCGCTGGCCCTCGCGTTTGGGCGACGTGGAGCGATCGTGGCGTTGTGTGTTGCGGTGGGTGTCAGCGTTGCTTACTGGGGAATCGGCGGAGGCTTTCAACAGCTAGGGAATCATGGTTTGCTGCCGCCGGAAGTGGCGGCGTGGTCACCGCCCGTTATCTTCGCTGCGTTAGGGACTTACTTCCTCACCAGAGTTCGCACATAGCGACTGCATCTTCAAGACTCAAGGTTAACCCACCGCAAAAGAAAAAGCAGGAAGCCATTCCGACTTCCTGCTTTCGTGCTTTTGTTTTTGCTTAACGCTTAGGTTCCGGTTTCCCAGCTACCGATGTATTCGATCTGCTCCGAGGTGAGCGTGTCGATTGATATACCCAGCGCACGCAGTTTCAAGCTCGCGATTTCCGTGTCCACTTCTTTCGGCAGCAGGTGTACTCCAGGCTTGAGTTCGCCTTTTTTCTTAACCAGGTATTCCACTGAAAGCGCCTGATTCGCAAAGCTCATGTCCATGACGCTGGCCGGATGGCCCTCTGCCGCGGCCAGATTGATGAGACGACCTTCACCCAGCACCATGACGCGATTACCATTTGCCTTCAGCGCATACTCATCAACGAACGGCCTAACGCGCGCCACGTCCGCCGACAACTCGCGCAAAGCAACGAGATTGAGCTCGAGGTCGAAGTGTCCGCTATTGCAAACCAACGCACCATCTTTCATGCGTTCAAAGTGTTCACGATCGATCACGTGACGATTTCCGGTCACGGTGATGAAGATGTCTCCAATCGCACAAGCCTCGGCCATCGGCATCACGCGGAAGCCGTCCATCACCGCTTCAACAGCCTTGATGGCGTCGATTTCAGTGACGATTACATTCGCGCCCATGCCGCGCGCGCGCAGTGCCACGCCCTTGCCGCACCAACCGTAACCGACAACGACAATATTCCTGCCGGCCAACAGAATGTTGGTGGCGCGAATAATGCCGTCCAGAGTTGATTGGCCGGTGCCATAGCGGTTATCGAAGAAGTGTTTAGTCTGTGCATCGTTGACGGCGATGGTCGGAAAACTCAGGACTCCGGCAGTCTCCATCGCTTTGAGCCGCTGGATGCCGGTCGTCGTTTCTTCAGTTGATCCAATTAGCTCCTTGACCTGATCAGCCCGCTCCTTGACCAACGTGGCCACCACATCCGAGCCATCATCGATGATTATTTCGGGGTGGAAGTCGAGAGCGGTGCGGACGTGGCGGATGTAAGTCTCGGTGGACTCGCCTTTGATCGCGTAGACCGGGATGCCCCAATCGGAAACCAGTGAAGCCGCAACGTCGTCCTGCGTGGAAAGGGGATTGGAGGCGATCAAAACCGATTCGGCACCGCCAGCTTGTAATGCGCGCGCAAGATTCGCGGTCTCAGTCGTGATGTGAGCGCAAGCTACCAGCTTGACACCCATTAGGGGTTTTTCGGCTGCGAAGCGTTCGCGAATCAATCTGAGGACCGGCATTTCGCGCTCGGCCCATTCGATGCGCTGCTTGCCCTGCGGGGCCAAGCCTATGTCTTTAACGTCAAACTCAAGCGAGGGTGTTGCACTCATTACGACATCATCCTTTGGTAAATATGAAAATTTAAGTTGTAGCGGAGCGTTCCGGCAGAACTAAACTCCAGCAGCGTTGCGCAGCGACTCAGCCCTGTCCGTCTTCTCCCAGGTAAAGCCTTCTTCTTCACGACCGAAATGGCCGTAAGCGGCAGTCGCCTTATAGATAGGACGGCGCAGATCCAGTTCCTTCATGATCCCAGCCGGCGTCAGGTCAAAGCTTTGCCGAACGAGATTCGCCAAAGCATTCTCGCTGATCCGGCCAGTGCCTTTGGTGTCAACCATCACTGAAACCGGTTCGGCTACGCCAATCGCGTAAGCAAGTTGAACCAGGCAGCGATCGGAGAGCCCGGCGGCGACGATATTCTTTGCCACGTAGCGCGCCATGTAAGCGGCCGAGCGGTCAACCTTCGTCGGATCTTTTCCGGAAAATGCGCCGCCACCATGCGGAGCGTAGCCGCCGTAGGTGTCAACGATGATCTTGCGGCCGGTCAGGCCAGCGTCACCTTGCGGGCCGCCAGTTACGAAACGTCCGGTTGGATTGATGTGAATCTTGGTGTCGTTGTCGAGTAGTTCAGCAGAAACCGTATGGCGGATTACTTGCTCTTCGATCTCAGCGCGCAGCTTCTCGTTGGTAACGTCCTTGTCGTGCTGGGACGAGATAACGATGGCGCTGGCGCGAAAGGGCCGTCCGTCGCGGTATTCGATTGTGACCTGTGACTTGCCGTCGGGCCGCAGGTAAGGCAAATCTCCGGACTTCCGAACCTCTGATAGACGGCGAGCAAGCAGATGGGCCAACTGAATCGGCAAGGGCATTAATTCCGGAGTCTCCGTGCAGGCGAATCCAAACATCAGTCCCTGGTCGCCGGCGCCGCC
>JANMVC010000237.1:0-2194 GCA_031392315.1 Pyrinomonadaceae bacterium
ATCCAACCGCTCCGGTACACTGAGTTGTTTAATAGCGACATCCGATAGAGACTGCGCCATAACGATCCTCCGTTGGCTAAAAATGTCAGGTCGTCAGTATATCAAACCACGCGCAAGTTCTGTCCTAAATAACGACTGGCGCAACGATTGCGCAGTGCTAGTGGAGAGGGATTATTGGGCGAGTCTGGGTTCTATCTTATCAAGCCGATCTTCGGCGTCTCGGAGATCAGCGCGGGTTTCGAGCGCGATCGCATAGATTCGATCCAACCGCATAGTCAATTCTCGTCTGGTTTCGACAATTTCCCGGATAGCCTGCTCCCAGATCGGCTTATTGTCATAAGCGGGAAACTCGAGTTTGTGTAGTCGTGGCTTCTCATTCAACGCATCTGTGTTCTGTTTGCTCACGACCATGATTATCTGACCATCCCAAATTTCCTTCAACGGCCCGGCTGAAATCACCGTTTGCGCCCCGATGAAAGAGTCTTGGCTACCTGACCAGGCTACCGGAACGCAGTGCTCGTCGTGTATCTTGCGAATCAAGATGATCAATTGGGACGACATTCGCAAACAGTTTCCGGTCACTGAAAACTCCACTTATCTAAATGCTGCCGCGGCGGGGCCGTTGGCGCGCGTCACGAGCGCAGCCGCGACGGAATACTATCGCCAGATGATGGACGACGGAGACACGCATTGGGACGAGTGGCTGGAAAAGCGCGAGCAAGTGAGAAGGAAAGTCGCTTCGTTTATCAACGCCGAGCCTGATGAAGTTGCGCTAACGACAAACACGTCGAGCGGCATGAATGTGATCGTCGATGCTTTGGAAACGCGCGGCGAGGTGATCTCCTGCGATTTGGAATTTCCTGTTTCTACCTTGCCCTGGATGCACCGGGGAATTGCGGTGAACATGGTGAAGTCGGTCGAGGGCGAAGTTGGTGTGGAAGATATTCGTGGCGCGATGACCCAGCGCTCAGGAATGATTTGCTTAAGTCATGTGCAGTTTTCGAATGGTTTTCGCAGCGACCTCGATGCGTTGGGAAGCGCGAAGGGCGATCATGCGTTAGTAGTAAACGGGGCGCAGTCGGCCGGGGCTTTTGAGATCGATGTGAAGCGAATGAAGATCGACGCGCTAAGCGCGACCGGGCACAAGTGGATGCTTTCAGGTTACGGCAGTGGGTTTGTCTATCTTTCGCGGGAGTTGTTGGAGCGCTCAAGACCGCGCGCGATTGGCTGGTTAAGCACCCAGGAACCTTACGCTCTGGAGAATGCGAAGTTGGATCTGCGCAACGACGCGGCGGCGCGCACCGAACTTGGGTGCCCCCATTTCGCCGGATTGTTTGCGCTGGGTGCGTCGGTCGAGATGATGGCCGGACTCGGCGCGAAGAATATTGAGGAACGCGTCCTGGCGCTTAATCGGCAACTGACGGATCGATTGACGGCTGGTGGTTGGAAGGTGCTGTCGCCTCTGCGCGATGAGCGCATGCGTTCTGCGGAGACGCTGGTCGCCGTGGACGAACCGGCGAGGGTAGTTGCTCGACTCGCCGCACGGAATGTAGTCGTCACGGAGAAGCCGCAGGGCATTCGCGTGGCGACGCATTTTTTCAACAATGAAGAAGACATTGAACGGTTGATCGAGGCGCTCGCGAGGAACTAAATCAGAGCCGGGCGTGCTGGGGACGGATGGGATTCCGCCCCACCCGCTGTGCTTCTGATCGCCGAAGCTGGGAGCGCAGGCATCCTGCCTGCAATGAGCGCGTCAGCGCGAACTGGCTGTTGAGCGTCGGAAGATTTTCGCGAGCTGCGCTCCCAGCGGTGCTGACTATTTCTTGGCACGCTTCCGGGCCGACGTCGATCGAGGTTTCTTAGCAGCGGCTTGGCGATTAGCGTTGACGAAGTAGTCTCGTGAAAGTTTGACGAAGGTCTGGGCGATTGGCGACTCGTAACCACCAGCCAATCGGGCCAGACCCATTTCCCAATTAATCTGTGCGCCCTCAATCCACCAGCGAACGAGACGTCCCTTCTCGACTTCTTCCCAGACAGTCTGCAGCGGGACGATCCCGACGCCCATATCCTCTTCAACCATCCGTCTGATCGCAGCCTGCCGGCTGAGTTCCATCGAGACGTGCAATGAAACGCCCGCTTGCGCGAAGAAAAGATCTATTAAACGGCGGGTGTTGCCTCCGCGTTCGCCCAGGAT
>JANMVC010000265.1:0-6101 GCA_031392315.1 Pyrinomonadaceae bacterium
TTCATTCAGCAGACGGAGTTTTCCTCGTTCATCCTCAAGAACCATCATCAGGGCCACAAGTATGCGATTCAAATCACCACCGACGCGCCGCATCCGGGCGGGCGCTCAAACGCGGTGGGCTTCGATGAAGGATTGGTTTACGGCAAGCTCGCTCGCGGCGCGCACAGCGCCTATGTAAACTGCGACGCCACCATCGCCCTGCCGATTCTGATCACCGCGCTTTCGCAAACTGCCGCGAAGTATCTGAAGGGTCGCAAGCGTCCTAACTTCACTTTCGGACGCGAGCTGATCATCGAGATGACCTAGGAACTTCGGCCAGGTAGTTCAGAGTACAAACTTTAGTTTGCGTTTTTGGAAGCAGCAAGCTAAAGCTTGTACTCTAAACTCTTGATGGCAAGTTCAACCTCATCCCAGCCACTGCAACACTTCTTCTTCGCTTTCGTTGCGGGTCCCGCCAACGATGCGAATGAAATACTCTTCCAATGAAACAGGAGTCCCCTGACTGCTCTCGTCTTCGTCCCCAACGCGAATTCCTTTTCTTAGCTCATCAAGCGAACCGGCGGCCAGCAACTTTCCCTCGGCGATGATCGCGATGTCTGTGCAGAGCCTTTCGACAATCTCCAGCACATGCGACGTCAGGAATACTGTCAGACCGCGAGCGGTGAGGCGTGAAAGCAGGTCCTTCAACGTGCGCGACGCAATCGCGTCGATGCCTTCAAACGGCTCGTCGAGAAAAAGTATTTCCGGCTTATGAATCAAGGCACACGCGAGCGAAAGTTTCTTCTTCATCCCGTGCGAGTATTCCACAATCAACTTCTTCGGCTCGCTGCGCAGTTCCATCAGGTCGAGTAACTCAGGTAAGCGCGAGCCAATATCGGTCTTGGTCAAACCATACATACGTCCGGTAAATGACAGCATCTCAGCGCCGGTTAGACGTTCGAAAAGGTTCAGGTCTTCCGGCACCACGCCGATGCGTCGTTTCACTTCAAGCGGCTCGATTGCCATGTCGCGCCCCAGCACCCGAATGCCGCCGCTCGAAGGAGCCAGCAATCCGGTCAGCATTTTGATGGTGGTTGATTTGCCCGCGCCGTTGGGGCCAAGGAAACCAAAGAAGCTGCCGCGGCTGATTGTGAGATTCAGATTATCGACGGCGACAAAGTCGCCAAACTGGCGAACGAGGTTAACAGTCTCGACAGCGTTGGGCGCAATTGATGAGTTGGGTATGTTGCTTAACAGAGATTCGGGCATTCATAGCTTTGTACGCGGGGACGGAGAAGGCGTCAAGCGGCGATGTAACGCAAACTGTTAGTTTGCGTCGTGTACCCCCAAAGCCGCCTGATGTAACGCAAACTGTTAGTTTGCGAAATGGTTGAAATCTTGCATCTTCGCGTGACTGAAGCCCCGCCCGAGTAGCTTGCACTCTACCAGCAGCTTGGATAAGTCTATCGCGATGGGCCAATTCGATTATCAACCAGTCTACCGGCGAAACCTCCCGCACTTCCAACCGCCCGGCGCTGCCTTCTTTGTAACATTTCGTTTAGCTGGGTCTCTCCCGAAGAACGTCGTAAGACAATGGGATCGAGAGCGGCAATGGCTCGCACACCTGTCTGAAACAAATGTAACTCACTATGATCAAGTCAAAAGGGATTTCGAAAGATGGTGGTTTAAGAAATTTGAGTTAGTGCTCGATGGCGCGACCGTGGGACCGGTTTGGTTAAACGATGAAAGGGTTGCGTCAAAAGTCGCTGAGAGTTTGCACTATCGAGACGGCAAGGTTTACCGGTTGGACGCCTTCACGATAATGTCTAATCACGTGCATACGGTTATCAAGCCGCTGCCTTTGGATGAATCTAAAAGTACTCTCTCAGAGCTCGGCCCTGCCAAAAACGAATTGCAATCTCACCATAGCGAATACTACTCATTAGCAGCGATCATGCAATCGCTCAAAGGCTACACCGCTCATGAGGCGAATCAACTGCTGGATCGCGAGGGAGAATTCTGGGCTCATGAGAGTTATGACCATTGCATCCGCGATGCTGATGAGTGGCAGCGGATAGTAGCCTACGTGCTGAATAACCCTCTAAAGGCTGGTCTCGTTCAGCGTTGGCAAGACTGGAAATGGAACTATCGTCGAGGGTAAGGCATCCTTTAGTTTACAAGGCTTGTGCCGCTCAACTCGAATGGAATTACCACTGACGCAAACTAACAGTTTGCGTTACATTCGAAGGCAATCCGGTCGGCGAGGAAGAAACTGAGCAGCGAGCAAGCAGCCACTGTGACGAGGTTGGCGCCGATAATAGGCAGGCCGACGCGCCCAACCAGAACGCTCATCAAAACCAGGTTTCCTATGATCGAGATCAGGCCAGTCGTTACATTAAACTTCACCAGCCGCCGCAGCGTCTCTCGCCGCGTTGCAGAGGGCCGGTCTTTCCAGGTCCAGCGCTGATGCCAGACAAAATTATTCAGCACTGCCAACTCCACCGCCATCGCTGTGGCCGCGAGATAACCAACGCGCGGCGCGGCGCGCATGAGCACGAAGAGCGCGCCTGTCTGCAACGCAAACCCCATGAGGCCCACTAAGTTAAATTTGATCCAGGTCTTCATGGCAGAAGCCCGCGCGTCAGCAAGGGCGTGATCCAAAAGAGAAAAGGCCCAAGGACGCTAGACCTGCCCACCCGCTAACGCAGGTGGTTCTGACATCTCGCTCACAGTCGGGCTTCCGCTAGCGCGTTTCGGCAACGGTTCCAACTTGTAAAGCGCGTGAGTGTTCTTGAGCGACGAAAAGATCAGCATCGTGGCCATGCCGATGATTGCGACAATGCCACCCACGTCGAACAGCAGGAAACGCTGTCCGAGGATTTTTGTATAAGGGCTATTGAGCAGCACCAGGTTGCCAACAATTAGAACCAGGCGTGTCTCGGTAGGACCGAGTTTGCCATGAGAGATTTTGAAGATGCTCAACGAGTAGGCAGCCAAGTAGGAGTTAATCGCCAGCATCAGAAACACGATCAATGAGCCCGCCGCGACTCGTTCGCTGATGTAACCGGAAAACGCGAGCCCCACAATTATGAAAGTGGTGCCGAAGGTGTCGATGATGTGATCGACGTAAAACCCATAACGCGGACGCTGGCAATTGCGGTAGCGCGCGAGCGTTCCGTCCAGGCTGTCGCCAAACCAGTTGATGAAGATGCAGACGTTGACTGCGTGCAGCAGCAGCGGACTGCGCCCGCTCAGAGCATAGAACACACCGGCCAGAAACATCGCGATGAAGCCGAGTAGCGATAGATGATCGGAATTCACCAACGCCGGCATCCGGCGCGACAACTCGCGCAGGGCGGCTCTCTCAAGCGGCGCCAAAATACTCGTCTGCTGCCTCTCGGCATCCTGGAAAACTTTACTGCTCATTGATTGCTCCGTTCAGAAGCCCGTGCGTCAGCAAGGGCTCGGTTTACTTTCGGTCGCGTACAGAGCCCTCCCTAACGGTCGGGCTTCTGCTTAGATGCCAGCGTGCGCGTCATTCCGGAAAGGCGCCTTCAGTCCCTTCTTCGCCTCATCGTGCGCGGCGTAAATGTCCGGCCGCGTCAGCACTTCGCGATACTGCACGAGCGCATCATTGCGTTTGCCCGCCAGATCAAAAGCGCGCGCCGCATAAAGATGGGCCATGGTAACCAGCGCTGCTTCGGCGCGTTCAGCTTTCGTCGCCGCCAAAAACTCTTTCGCCGCGCGCTCGCCCTCGCCAGCCTTCAAGAGCACCTCGCCATACTTGAAGTGAACCAAATCCAGCACGCGCGAAACTGTTTCCCTCACCGAGCGGTCGCGCAGCAACTCGTCAAACGTAGCAAACGCCTCGCGCTCCGCTTTCACTGCCGCGTCAACATTATTTGCTTTGCGTTCGACTTCCGCTTGCGCCACCAGCGCGCCCGCAGCTTCCAATCTGTACAAGTAGTTGCGCGGATACTTTGCGGCGAGCTCGCGCGCGTTAATCAAAACGTCCTGGTAACGCTTCTCGCGTGTGTAGAGAACAATCAGCAGCGTCTTGGCATCGTCGCGGGCCCAGGTGCCTTCCTTCGCCACGCGCTCGACAAACGCCAGCCCCTTCTTCTTCGAACCGCGAAAGCCGGTGATGCCGGCTACGACCTTGATCGGCAACGGCAGCGAGCCCACCACGTATTCGTAAAGCCCAATTGTGATACCGACGTCGATGAAATTTGGATCGAGCTTGAGCAGCTCGCGATGATGGTCTACCGAATCGTTGCCGTCCTTTAGCGCCGCGAAGTGCCGGCGTTCGACCGCTTCTTCAAACGAAGCCTTCAATCCTTCCGTGGCGCCGAGCCAGTACAAAGCTTCGATGTCTTTGGGGTTCTGCTTCAGCCGGGCTTCCGACATCCGTTTCGATTCCCGCGTCAGGTTGCGAAACTCCGCTACCACCTTCGGGTCAACCTTGTCGTCTCCGCTCGAATAAAAGCTTTCCGAGCTGTAGAGCGACGACTGCAGGCGGCGTGACTCATACAGCGTCTTCACCCAGACTCGCGCAGCCAGCAACTGCGGCCCAGCAGGATGATTTGGGTAAAGCCTGATGAGTTCCTTGAAATCTTTCTGCGCTTTGTCGTAGTCGAGATTGTAAAGCGCTTCGAGCCCGCCGCGCCGAAGCGAATCAAACTGCGCGCGCTCGCCGTCAGTCATTGAACCGTTGACTGAACTCGCCGGCGCTGGCTGCGCCGTCTGCGCAATTGCAACCGTCGACGTAAGCACGAGCACTGCGGCAAATATCAAAATAAAATACTTCACTAACCTTGCCTCCATTCAAATCAATTCGGTTTTTCGTGGCCCGGGCGTCCCGCCCGTAACTCACGCGCAGGATACGCGTGCCACAAAGCTTAAGAAAACGCTTCCAGATATTTCACGCCGGCGCCGGTATTGAACAACACCACGCGTTCGTCTGTTTTCACTTCGCCTTTGTCCACCAGCTTTCGCAAAGCCGGCAAACAGGCCGCACCTTCGGGAGCGCAGAAAATTCCTTCAGCCGCGCCGATCTCGCGCGTCGCGGCAACCAACTCGTCGTCAGTTACAGCGATAGCAGTTCCGCCAGAATTGCGTAACGCATCCAAAATCAAAAAGTCTCCGATAGCCTTTGGCACGCGTAGTCCCGAGGCAACAGTTGCGGCATTGGGAAACTCATCAGCGAATCGTTTCCCATCTTCGAAGGCGGTAACAATCGGCGCGCAGCCGCTCGCCTGCACAGTCACCATTCGTGGACGCTTGGCGCCAATCCAACCCATCTGCTCCATCTCATCAAATGCTTTCCACATACCAATCAAGCCTGTGCCGCCGCCCGTCGGATAAAAGATCACGTCCGGAAGTTCCCAGTTAAACTGTTCCGCCAGTTCGTAACCCAGCGTCTTCTTTCCTTCAACGCGATACGGTTCCTTCAAAGTTGAAACGTCAAACCAGCCTTCCGCCTCTTTGCGCCGCGCCACTTCCGCGCCGCAGTCAGTTATCAATCCATCCATCAACGTGACGTGCGCGCCCGTCTGTTCACATTCAATTACATTTGCGCGCGGCGTGTCCCGAGGCATGAAGATGAAACACTCCATGCCGGCGCGGGCTGCATAAGCTGCCAGGGCGCCCGCTGCGTTTCCGGCGGAGGGCACGGCGAGTTTCGTCGCTCCCAATTCCTTTGCCATCGACACCGCCGCCGACATGCCGCGAGCCTTAAAGCTCTGCGTCGGATTCTGCGACTCATCCTTGATGTAAAGTTTGTCGAAGCCAATTTGTTTTCCTAAACGCTCTGCGCGCAACAGTGGCGTCCAGCCCTCGCCCAGCGAGACGATGTTCTCTTCCGCTTCCACCGGCAAGACCTCGCGATAGCGCCACAGGTCGCCTTGCCTCCCAACCAACGATTCCTTTGTCAACGTGCGTGCGGCGTGTTCCAGGTCGTAGCGCACGAGCAACGGCTTGCCGCATTCACGGCAGAGATTGAGCAACCGTCGTGCCTCGTGGCGAAGGTGGCAATTGGCGCATTCAAGGTGCGTAACGTTCATTGATTCGGGCCTTTCTCAGGGGAAATTGGGCTGTTGGGAACTTCGCGCGATCAGTTCAAC
>JANMVC010000267.1:0-4723 GCA_031392315.1 Pyrinomonadaceae bacterium
TTCCCGATCCCGGCTTCTCCCCGGATCAGGACCACCCTGCCGTTTCCATCTTTGGCCGCGTCCCACAGGTGTTCGAGTTGGCGAATCTCCGCCTGTCGGCCGACCAGGGGGGTGAGAGCTCCCCCTTGGGCCTCGATCCGATCCGCGGCCTCGGTCGCCCCGAGAACCTCGAGCAGCTCCACGGGCGTTTTCATGCCCCGGAGCTTGAACTCCCCCCGGGATTGCAGATCGAAATAGCCGGATACCAGGTCAGCAGTCTCACGGCTGATAAAAGTGGAATCGGGATCGGCCAGCGTCTGGATCCGTGACGCTTGGGCCGGGGTCGAGCCGGCGATCTCGGTGATTCCCCGCATCTGGCCGACCACCACTTCGCCGGTGTGGACCGCTCAGTCGCAAACCAGTCTTCCTGCCGTAACCAAAGTTGAGCCGCATTCTTGGTGGGCGGGTCACACGATCAATCCGGTGCGTCTGCTGGTGCGCGGAACGAATCTCGGCGGCGCGCGCGTGAACGCAACCAGGGCGGCAACGCAGCTTTCGGACATCAGAGTTAACCGCGCCGGTACATATCTATTCGTTAACGTGCGGATCGACCCAACTGCAAGGGCGGGCTCGTATCCGCTCACCCTGATCACGTCACACGGAACGGCGACCATCCCTTTCGAAATTGAAGCGCCACTGGCTGCGGGTTCACATTTTCAGGGCATTACTCCTGACGATGTGATCTATTTGATCATGACCGATCGCTTTGCCGACGGCGATCCGTCAAACAACATTCCGTCGGGCGCGCCCGCCGCCGCTACTGACCGTAAAAATGCGCGTTCATATCATGGCGGCGATCTGCGCGGCGTGACCAATCGTCTTCCATATCTGAAAGGTCTTGGTGTCACCGCTTTGTGGTTGACTCCGTGGTACGACAACTGGAATGGACTGAACAACTGCGGCAAGCCCTGGTGTCCAAATACTTACTACCACGGCTATCACGCGGTGGATTATTACGCGGTGGAAGATCGTTTCGGTGATATGGCGATGCTGCGCGAGTTAGTCGACAAAGCCCATGCGCTGGGGATAAAGGTCATCCAGGATCAGGTGGCCAATCACGTGGGATCGCAGCACCCCTGGGCAAAAGATCCCCCGCTCGACAATTGGTTCCATGGCACATTGGCGCAGCATGCGGTCAACAGGTTCCGAAACAGTTCGCTGCTTTCGCCCCACGCCAACCAGGACGAAGTCCGCAACACGCTGGATGGCTGGTTTAGCGACGACTTGCCGGACATGAATCAGGAAGAGCCGGAGGTTGCGCGCTACGAGATACAAAACGCGCTCTGGTGGGTCGGAGCGACGGGTATCGATGGCATTCGCCAGGACACGATTCAATACATGCCGCGCAGCTTCATACGCGATCTTTCAAACGCACTGCATCGCCAGTATCCAAAGATGTGGATGGTTGGAGAAGTGTTTGAGCGCGATGCGGCGCAAACTGCTTTTTTCATCGGCGGCCATACGGGCTGGGACGGGACGGACACAAAGCTAGATTCGGTTTTCGACTTTGCCCTTTGGAATGCTTCGCTGCAGGTGTTCACAAACAAAGCGCCAATGCGAGCGCTACGCGATCAGTTGAAATACGACGCGCTCTATCCAGCACCGCTGAAGTTGACCACCCTTGCAAACAATCATGACACGGCGCGTTTCATGTCGCTCGATGGCGCGACACTCGAAGGCGCGATGATGCACGTGGCGTTCACGCTCAGCGTGCGCGGGATTCCGCAGCTCTACGCCGGCGAAGAGATCGCGATGGAAGGCAAAGACGATCCCGACAACCGCCGCGATTTTCCTGGCGGCTTTTCCGGCGACGCACGCAACGCCTTCGAAGCAAATGGACGCACGCCCAAAGAACAGAAGATGTACGACTGGACGCGCTCCTGGATACGGTTGAGAGCGGACCATTCATCAATCCGGCACGGTCGTCTAATCGATCTGTTCTATGACGATGATGCTTACGTGTTCGCGCGCCAGGACGCAACTGAGACTGTGATCATTGCCTTCAATCGTGGCGACAAGGAGAAGAAGGTAACGTTGCCTGTTCGTGCCGTTGGGGTGAAGGATGGATCCGTGCTGGTAGCTTTGATCGGCGACGCGGCGGGCACGAATGTGACTTCAGGACAAACGACGCTGACGATTCCACCGCGAACGGCGGTAGCGTTCAAGACCCGCCAGGTTCGCTGATCATAAATTAACGTCTCGATTAAAAAGCGCACTTGTGCCATCGAATATGCACTTTCCCAGATCCAGCGGCATCCTGCTTCATCCAACTTCGTTGCCCGGGCCATTCGGCATTGGCGACCTCGGACCGGAGGCGTATGCCTTCGCTGATTTCCTCCGCGACAGCGGGCAGAGTCTGTGGCAAGTTTTGCCGCTCGGGCCCACGGGCTACGGCGATTCACCTTATGCCTGCTACTCCGCTTTTGCAGGTAACACTTTGCTCATCAGCCCCGAGCAACTACTAACGGAAGGACTGCTCTCGCGGGGCGATTTGCCGGCTGAAACAGCAAAAGCGAGCGACCGAGTGGACTTTGCTCAGGCTCACGCGCTCAAAGGTGAATTGCTGCGAAAAGCTTATCAGCGTTACAAGCGGACCACCGACACGCTTCTGCGCAGCGCTTTCGAAACCTTCGCCCAGCAATATTCTGACTGGCTCGAAGACTATGCATTGTTTCGCGCGCTAAAAGATCAGCACGGCGGCATTGCCTGGAACAACTGGGAGCCGGCACTGGTCCGTCGCACGCCCGCGGCCCTGACCCGCGCGCGCGAACAATTGCGCGACGAAGTAGAAGCGCAGATGTTTTATCAGTTCTTATTCTTCCGTCAGTGGTTTGCGCTCAAGACTTACTGCAACGCGCGCGGCATTCAGTTGGTTGGCGACTTGCCGATTTTCGTGGCCCACGACTCCGCCGATGTTTGGACCAACCCCGATGAGTTTAAGCTAGACAAAAATGGGACGCCGATTGTGGTGGCCGGCGTCCCGCCTGACTACTTCAGCACGACTGGCCAGCTCTGGGGCAATCCTCTCTACAACTGGGACCGCATGCTCAAGGAAGGTTTTAAGTGGTGGATCGAACGCGTGCGGGCAACGCTCGAGGTGGTCGACATCGTGCGCGTGGACCACTTCCGCGGCTTTGCGGCGTGTTGGGAAATTCCCGGTGGGGACAAAACTGCCGAGCGTGGAGAGTGGGTCGAAGCTCCGGGAAGGGAACTCTTCACCGCCATTCGGAAAGCGTTGGGCGAGTTGCCGATTATTGCTGAGGACCTGGGAGTGATCACGCCTGACGTGGTTGCCCTGCGCGACGACTTCGGTTTTCCGGGCATGCGAATTCTGCAGTTTGGGTTTGGCAGTGACACGAAGAACATCGACCTGCCGCACAACTACGCTCCAAATGTGGTTGCTTACACCGGCACTCACGACAACGACACAACTGTCGGCTGGTTTCAGAGCGTGGCGGGCGAAGGCTCGACCAGAACCGCGAAGCAGATCAAGCGCGAGCGCACGTTTTGTCTGCACTACCTAAACACCGAAGGCAATGACATTCATTGGGATTTCATCCGCGCCGTGTTTGCTTCAGTTGCCAACACCGCGATTGTGCCTTTGCAGGATGTGCTGGGACTGGGAACTGAGGCGCGCATGAATCTGCCGAACAGCACGGACGGGAATTGGGCCTGGCGATTTAAGCCTGGCGCTCTGACGGAAAAGATTCAAACCCGATTGAGCGAGCTAACCGAGTTGTATGGCCGGACGGGGGATGCCTCCAGCCGCGCCGCGGATTCGGCTGGATCGATTGAATCCGTTTAGAAGGCGGAGTTGTCCGCCATCGCGGCGCACAAGTGCGTTGTCGAAACAGAGGTGGAGAGTTGGGTTGGTGGTGTGGACCGAAGTCAGTTGGAGGAATCAATGATGCTGGTTAACCGCAAAGGACGCAAAGTCGTTTCGCAAAGGAACGCAAAAGGGAAGCCGATCTTTGCGAGCTTTGCGCGGACCTTCGCGTCCCTTGCGGTTAGATTTGTTTTCGCGTCACTGATCGCCGTCAGCTGTGCTCAGGTGTGCTTGTCACAGAATGCGCCAGAAATCTTCAAAGTCGATCCGCCAAGCTGGTGGGTGGGCAGTTCGATGAATCCCGTGCGCGTGATGATTCGCGGGCGAAACTTGAAGGGCGCTCAAGTGCAGTTTGTTGGACCAGGATTGCGAGTCGTTAGCGCTCCGAAAGTTAATGAGCGTGGCACCTATGTTTTCGTTGATGTTGCAATTTCACCTGCGGCCCGACGCGGCCCGGGCAATGTGAAACTAAGAACCGCAAATGGCGCGGCCGAAGCCTCGTTTGAAATTCTCAGTCCTTTGAATCGCGCCGGACGTTTCCAGGGTTTCTCGCCGTCAGACGTGATGTACCTGGCGATGATCGACCGCTTCAGCGATGGCGATCCGTCTAACAACGACCCGGCGCAGTCGCGCGGCATCTACGATCGCAAGCACAAGTTCTACTATCACGGTGGCGATCTGCAGGGCGCGATCGATCGCTTGCCTTACCTGAAAGACCTCGGCGTCACCGCACTCTGGCTGACTCCCTGGTACGACAATTACGATCGCCCGAATCAGATCGAACTGAAAGAAGAAAAACCGAGCACAGGCTTTCACGGTTACAACCCGCAGGACTTCTACGGAGTTGAAGAGCACTTC
>JANMVC010000282.1:0-2573 GCA_031392315.1 Pyrinomonadaceae bacterium
CTCTTTGATCAGTTTCTCAAAATTATCGGCGGCCTTGCGATAGACAGGGTCGCTATAGAGATCGGTCCCGTCGGGCAGATCGATCTCTGGTCGCGAGACGTGCAGGAAGCTAAAGGGATTATTCGCCGCCAGCGCGCGGGCTTCATCTGTGTTGACCACGTCGTAAGGCACGCTGGCAACTTGCGCCACCCTTTCGGGTCCTGGGCGCAATGCTTGAAAAGGACGAATGTCCGCCACTGAATCCTCCTCGCGCAGCCAGTTTTCGTCTACAACCTAACGGCAGACTCCGGCTCGCGCGCTTGCCGAACTTATGATAATTGCAGAGGGCTTGTCGCTAAAGACTATCCGTTCACGCTTAGACTTAGCAAGCGGGGAAACAAATCCCTGGCGCTGCGGTTTATTTGACTTTCGCGGGTCCCGAGCACTGATGGCCAAGCGAGACGCACTGCACGGTCCGTCGCTCCGAGAGCGGAATGTTCAGGGTGTAGAATGTGAGCATGACCGAGTTGAACGAAGAAAGCGCGGACGCGCAGGAGCGGCGGATTATGCTGGAGAGCCGACTCCGCGAAGTGGATGGCCGGTGGCGGAGCGAAATGCGCGCGCGTGGGTTTGATCCGGAGCAGAGTGATAATCTGGCGCTCACGGCTCCGCTGGCGCGTCTGTTCTCAGAGGCGGAGAATCTCCGCGCGGAGTTGGCAGCGCTAACGGCAAGCGGACTGGAATGAGTTCTCATGAGGAGTTCTGTCAATGACCGAAGTTGAGCGAATTGTTGACCAGTCGCAGCGAGCGTTTGCCGGCGACGCCTGGCATGGCCCATCCTTGATGGCGATCCTGAAAAATGTAAACGCCGCGCAAGCTGCTGCGCGTCCGTTCAAGAACGCTCACAGCATCTGGGAACTTGTGTTCCACATCGCTGCCTGGGAGCAAGCCGGCTTGAGAAGGCTCGGCGGTGACCGCGCTGAACTGTCCAATGCAGAGGATTGGCCGCAGGTCGTCGACACCAGCGAGCCGGCTTGGGCGCAAGCGACGGAAACTTTGCGGGCAGGTCATCAACAATTTCAGGACGCCATTTCAAAACTGGACGACTCAAGTCTAAACCAGCCAATCGTTGCGGGGCTGGCCACGGTTTACGTTACGCTGCATGGAATTATTCAACATACGCTTTACCACGCCGGCCAAATCGCGATTCTGAAGAAAGCGATCGAGGGAAACTACAAACATGAATGAGCTTGCGAATAGAGACTGCGTTCCCTGCCGCGGTGGCGTGCCGCCACTGGCAGGCGAACAAGTGGCCAAACTACTGTTGCAACTTGAGGGCTGGGAAGTGGTGAACGAACATCACCTGCGCAAAGAATATAAGTTTGCGGATTTCAAAGCGACGCAGACGTTTGTAAACGCGGTTGGTGATCTTGCCGAGGCGCAGTGGCACCATCCCGATATTTGCTTCGGTTGGGGCCGCGCGGAAGTCACAATCTGGACCCACAAAATTGATGGGTTGACCGAAAGCGATTTCATTCTCGCCGCGAAGATTGACCAACTGTAACCGCCGGATGCTGACGGCGATTTCAAAGCGGCCCGCCGCCAGAGTTCTTGCATTAAGGAGCGTACCCGGGTGAACCAAAGAGATGCCGGCCCCAAATCGTTGCTGTGCTACGATTCGTCCATGCCCGAGCCAGACGACCAAAGCCTTCTCAATTTTATCGCCAGCACCGTCGAAACTCTGCGCGTCCGCATCGATACGATTGCCGATCAAATGGCTGGCATGGCCACGAAAGTTGACCTGGCCAATCTTCGGGATGAAATGGCTACGAAGGACGACCTTGCTCGCGTCGAATCAAACCTCGGGCGCGTCGAATCAAACCTCGATCGCGTTGAGAGCCAAATGGCCACCAAAGACGGACTCGCACGATTAGAAACAACGATGCAGGGTGAATTCGAGCGTGTGCACATTCGCATCGACTCGCTTGATCGGGGCATGGGCTCGCGGATGGGCCTTATTGAAACAGACGTTAGCCGCCTCCGCAGCGTGCTTTATTTGCTCGTCAAAGATAAGCCCGACATGCTGCGTCTTCTGGGCCAGCCCACGCCCGGCGAGAGCCGGTCGCAAGGCTGACCTACCCATCGCCTTCCTTCAGCCACTTTCGATTTCAGCTCGGTAGATTGCTTCAGTCTGCGCGACCATTCGGTCAACACTAAACTGCGCCGCAACCGCCTGTTGAGCAGCAGCGCCCAGCCGAGTTCTTAGATCCTCATTGCCGAGCAGTTCCAATATCGAAACTGCCAATTGCGAAGCATCCCCGACCGGAGTCAGCAACCCGGCTTGACGATCTTCGACTATCTCGCGCGCGCCCGCGGTTTCAGTTGCCACCACAGAAGTGCCGCTGGCCATCGCTTCCGTGATGGCGAGTCCAAAAGATTCTGAATGCGACGCTGAAACAAAAACGTCGAGAGCGCAGTAGAGTTGCGGTAAATCTTCCACCCAGCCGACGAGCCGAACATGCCCGGTTAGTTTCAACTCCTTAATGAGTTGCTCCAGGCCCGCGCGATTTCGGTTATCGCCAGAGCTATCCGTT
>JANMVC010000404.1:0-2495 GCA_031392315.1 Pyrinomonadaceae bacterium
TTCACTAATCTGGCCGACTGCGGCGCCATGCGCACACTTCACATCGTCCGCCAGAATTTCCAACTGCGGCTTAGTATCCACGCGCGCTTCAGGCGACAGCAGCAGGTTCTTGTTGGTCTGCATGGCATCGGTCTTTTGCGCGTCATGCCGCACAAACACTTTGCCGTTGAAGACCGCGCGCGACTTGCCATCGAGGATGCCCTTGTAAAGCTGATGGCTGGTGCAATGCGGCTTGCGATGATCGATGACCGAGTGCGTGTCCGTATGCTGTCCTTCGCCCACCAGATACAGCCCGTCTACCCAGCACTCCGCGCCTTCATGATCCATGGTTACACCATAATCGTGGCGGGAGAGTGCCGCGCCGAAAGTGATCGTGGTTGAGTCGTAACTGGAATTCGGACCCAGGTCCGTCTGGGTGGTGGCGATGTGAAAGGCCGTCTGGCTTTCGCGTTGCACTTTGTAATGCTCCAGCCGCGCGCCATCCTTAAGCGCGATCTCCACCACCGCATTCGTAAAGTAAGCCGAGTCTCCAAGACCCGCGTAGCTCTCGACGAGGGTCGCGCTACTGTTTTCTTCGGCAACTAACAGCACCCGCGGAAAGCTCGCCGAGTTTTCTACAGCGTCATCGGAGACGAAAAGTAGCTGGATGGGATTCTCAACTACGATGCCTTTGGGGATATATACAAACGCGCCTTCAGAAATAAACGCGGTATTGAGCGCGGTGAAACCATTGGCCACAAAATCGGCATGGCGAGCGAGGTTGGTACGCACAATTTCACCATAGCGCTCATCCTCGATTGCCTGAGAAAGATCAATTGCCACCACTTCTTTCGGGAGCCCACTGACCGAGGACAGGTCGTTTCGCAACTTACCGTTTACAAAAATCAACTGACTGGTGGCCGTCTCAGGCGAACCCAAACTCGCTGACTCGGTCGAGCCCGCGCCGGAATCGTCAGCGGGAGTGGCCAGGCCGAAGTTTCCTTTGGCGATCGCCGCGACGTTGGTGTACTTCCACTCCTCGTCCTTCACGGATGGAAAGCCCAGCTCTTCAAAGCGTTGCCAGGCGTTGGCGCGGAGTCGTTGCAGCCACGCCGGGGTAGCGGTTGTCGCGCGGTCCTGCTGCGCAGCAAACTCCTCGCTGAACGAATGTTGGCTCGTTGCTATTTCAGTAACCATTTCCTTAACTCGCCTGCACGCCGAGCGTGCCGGTATCTGCTGCCGCCGTCTTAAGCCAGTCGTAACCCTTCTGTTCCAGCTCGAGGGCCAGCTCTTTGCCGCCTTCTTTGACGATGCGCCCATGCGCCAGCACGTGCACAAACTGGGGCACGATGTAATCCAGCAAGCGCTGGTAATGCGTTACCAGAATCACTGCGTTTTCCGGATTGTGGAGTTGATTAACCCCACCGGCCACAATTCTCAACGCGTCGATATCCAATCCCGAGTCCGTCTCATCGAGCACAGCCAGCTTCGGTTCCAACACCGCCATTTGCAAAATCTCGTTGCGCTTCTTTTCCCCGCCGGAAAATCCTTCGTTAACCGAACGCGACATGAAGCTGGCATCCATTTCAACCACTTTCGCGCGCTCCTTCAGCAGGTCCTTGAATTCGAGTGGATCCAGTTCCTCCTCGCCCAGATGCTTCCGCTTCTCGTTGTACGCCAAACGCAAAAATTGCGCGTTGGAAACGCCGGGCACTTCAATAGGATACTGAAACGCCATGAAGACGCCTGCGCGCGCGCGCTCATCGGGCGCCAGCTCAAGCAGGTTTTTGCCTTCAAACAGCACCTCGCCTTGCGTCACTTCATAAGCCGGATGGCCGGCAAGAACTTTAGCCAGCGTAGACTTACCTGAGCCGTTCGGGCCCATGATGGCGTGGATTTCGCCTTTGTTGATGGTCAAATCGATCCCCTTGAGGATTTCGTTACCATCAATTCCCGCATGTAGATTTTTAATTTCTAACACAATGATTGCTCCTAAAATTATGACGCGGGGACGGGGAAGAATTCTCCGCGCGTCGCCGCGTCGCTTTAATTTCGCGTCCGTCTTATCCGACGCTGCCTTCGAGCTTCATACCCAGCAGGCGCGTCGCTTCAACTGCAAACTCCATCGGCAACTGTAAAAATACGTCCTTGCAGAATCCGTTGATAATCAGCGACACGGCGTCTTCCTGAGATATGCCGCGCTGCTGCAAATAAAACAACTGTTCCTCGCTGATCTTCGAAGTCGAAGCTTCGTGCTCCACGTTTGAACTGTTGTTCATTACCTCGATGTAAGGAAAAGTGTTTGCGCCGCAGTTTGAGCCGATCAGCATCGAGTCACACTGTGTATAGTTTCGCGCGTTCTCCGCTTTCGGCATGACCTTCACGAGACCGCGGTAGCTGTTATTCGATTTACCAGCGGCGATGCCCTTGGAGATTATCGTCGAACGCGTGTTTTTCCCGAGATGGATCATCTTGGTGCCCGTGTCGGCCTGCTGCGCATGATTGGTTAACGCGAC
>JANMVC010000406.1:0-3390 GCA_031392315.1 Pyrinomonadaceae bacterium
TCCTAACGGTAAACGCCAGCGCTCCCGCCCGTCTGGGCCATAACTGATCAGGCCTAACTCGGCAAAAAAGACGAAGACGTTCTTCCCGTCGCTCACCGGAGTTGGTGAGGCTGCATCGTTGGCCTTGTAGATGGGCATGTGACGCGAGCGGGCAACGTCACGCCGCCACAACAGCTTTCCGGTTTTCCGATCGAGGGCGAGGGTAACGAGTTTGTCGCCTTCGCTCGCCGACAGGAAAACGCGATCAGCCGTGACCACCGGCGACGACCGCCCAAACGGTACCGATGCTTTCCAGGCGAGATTCTTTGTAGCGCCAAATTGCGTAGGCAGAGAAGGACCTTCGGCTACGCCCGTGCCATTTGGACCGCGAAATTGCAGCCAGTCATTCGTGGCTGCCGCGGTGGCTTTCGGGGTGGCCTTGCCGGAGATCGCCGACGAAGCAGCGGGCGGCGATGTGAAACGTTTCGAATTCTGAGCGTTATTCTGGGCGCCATTCTGGGCGCCATTCTGGGCGTTAGCCGGGAAGGAGACGACCACAGCCGCCAGGGCGGCAATGGTCCAGGGTTTTGCGACTTCGGTTACTGAGTTCGACCAGAGTTTTGCGGCTTGGGTTGCGATGTCTGATCTTGATAATGATCTTAGGAGTTTCATTTCTATGGCCTCATAGGGGGAATGTTGTTTGGGCGTCTCACAGTTGGGCTGATTCGGCGAGCCGTGCCTACCGTGGGCGGTTATGGCTGGATCCTTATACACCGTAAGTCAAAAACGATTTACGATTCACCATTTACCATTTACCCAGCGCTCGCAGTTTACCTCGGCTGGCAAGACTGTGAACAGTTCCGACGCGACCTGTGACTAATTGATTTTACGCTTTGGATTTCACGGCGTAGCCGTGACAGAAAGTAGCCGGGGGTAAGTCCCGATGAAATCGGGACGCCACCCCCGGTCAACGTCCCCCTTAAATCCTTTTCGCCCCAGCGGGGCGAAATAGACGCGAACTGAAAAAGAACGCCGACCCATCGAGGGTCGGCGAATTATTGCTCGAGGTCTGTTTCCAGGGGCGTCGCGCGAGACGCGCTTGCCCCTGGCTATTTTATTTCGCGCCTTCAGCGCTTCGACTCGACGCGCTCCGCGCGGCCAACCCTAAGCGGATCACGATCGCCGCACTGACGAAATCATCGCGGCAATCCAAAGGCATTAGTATGTTCGCAGTTGCCATTCCGCCGGATCACGCGCGGTGTGAAGCACTGCAAGGACAAGAATCGTTTCACCTTCGATTGAGAAATAAACAGCGCACGGGAAACTGTCGCATCAGCCCGCGTCGAATGCCTGATCGTTGTTCCTCGTATCCAAGCGGATTCTCCAGAATTCGTCGATAGATCAAACGAAGCTGATCGAGAAACTCCGGTCCAAGGCCCGTCTCTTCAGCCTCGTACCAACCGAACGCGCTCTCGATGTCGAATTCGACCGCCGCTTCTGCTTCTAATCGACAGTGCTTCACTAGTCTTGCGACAGTCTTTCGATAACGTCAAATGCGGGTTGGGCCGAGGAAGGGTTTTCGCGATAACGCCGCAAGCGTTCTTCAGCGAGTTGAAGATTGCTCTCAGGAACAGGAATCTCGTCCGGATGTTCCGAGATTTGATCCCAAAGGGCCTGAAGATAGCGCACCTGTTCCGCCTTCGGGAGTTCATCAAACCCAGGCGGCGTGCTTATGGAAGTATCGGACATAGCAGGATGATAACTGAGCAGTGCCGAGCAAACAACGATTCGCGCGACGGAGCTCAGGATCCAATCCTTGAAAGAAGTTCAGTATCTCAGGACAACGCCGACCCATCGAGGGTCGGCGAAGTTGTTGTTTGATGCAGAACCGCGAGCGGTAGCGAGCGGATGCCAAAAAATTACCAAGTAAAATTTGATCCGAATTTCTTTGATACCAACTCGACTCTTGCATCCACTCGCTGCCGCTCGCGGCTCTGCAATGCCGATTTCACGGCGTAGCCGTGACAGAAAGTAGCCGGGGGTAAGTACCGATGAAATCGGGACAACACTCCTGGGCGCGGTCATGACCGCCGAATTTGCCCAAGAAGTTCAGACGCGCTGACCATCTCGCCGCGCTCGGCTTCCGCAATGGCCGCCAACAACTCAGACTCCTGTGCAGCATCAAGCTCAAACGTCTCATCACCTTCATGAGCCAGCAGTGTCACCGTGGTCCCATCTGGCAAGTCTTTGCTGTCGATCTGAATCACGCCGTTGTTTACTTTTGCGGTGGTGATTAGCATGGTTCGGATTTTAGCACCGCGAGCTTACGCATGTCTCACCTCAGCTGAAATTCAAAAACGAAATGGGCCATTGCTTGTTGACTCATTTCCTGACAGCGACCTATCATCAAGCCATGCGGACTCAAACAGTTAATATTGACCAGGCGAAGAATCAGTTGGCCGAACTGATTGCATGGGCTGCAGAAGACGGCGAAATTCTCATCGTCGATAATGGCAAAGCCTTAGCTCGTCTTGTCCCTCCTGGCGAACCAGCCGCGTACCGTGCGCATCCGCCAACCGCATCCGAGTTCTCCAGCGATGAAGACTCTCTGGCATGGGATAGCGACGGTTGGGAGAATGTCGCGTGAAACGCGGGGAGATCCGCTGGTACACCTTCCGAGTTCCCGACAAGCGTCGGCCGATCCTGATTCTCACACGTAACGAAGTTATAGATCGTCTCAACGAGATCATCGTCGCTCCTGTCACGCGGACGATTCGTGGCCTCAGCACTGAGGTGGTTCTGACGACTGATGATGGAATGCCGGTAACGTGTGCGCTGAATTTGGACCACATTTCGCTGGCGCAACGCGATCGCATTGGCAGTGTTATTTGCAAGCTACCAGAATCTCGATAGGCTGAAGTGGAGCGGGCACTGGTCACCGCCTGCGGCTTCATGAGTCCTGAGAAATGACGCGAAGCTTGCGATACTTGATTGAAGCAAACGCCCGAAATCCAAAGTCCAGACTCGGACGTTAGCCGCGCGTAGCGCGTCGAGTCAAAGCGCCGAAGGCGCGACATAAAATAGCCAGGGCGGGGTCCCCACGCGGGCAGCCCGCGTGGGGTGCGAGAGGTAAGCGCGGTGCCGGGGTCCCCAGCGGAGCACCTCCGCTGGGGTGGTCCAGCGCCACGCCTGGACCACCGCCCTCTCAAATCCTTTTCGCCCCAGCGGGGCGAAACAGGACGTGAACAAAAAAGGAACGCCGACCCATCGAGGGTCGGCGAAGTTGTTATTTGACGACATGATCCAAGGGGCTTCACCCCTGGCTACTTTATTCGGCGCCTTCAGCGCTTCGACTCGACGCACTCGGCGCGCACCGAAAACTTTGGCCCTTGGACCTTGGACTAACTCGTC
>JANMVC010000431.1:0-2989 GCA_031392315.1 Pyrinomonadaceae bacterium
GTCAACAGCATCAGCGCCTCGATCGGTTGGTTGGCACTAATGAAACTTAGCGCCAGAAAACCCGAAGCAATGGCCGCGATCCCGGCTGCCAGTCCATCCATGTTGTCGAGGAGATTTACGGCGTTGGTAATTCCTATTAACCAGAAAATCGTGATCGCCATGTTGACGGGGCGAGAGCTGGTCCACGGCAGGTTCAGGCCGTAGTAGATTACAAAGGCCGAGCCCATGATCTGGCCGATCAGTTTTTGGTAAGGCTTGGAGTGGAGCAGGTCGTCGGCCAGACCAACCAAAAACATGAAGGTGCTCGCCAGGATCACCGCATCCAGATACGATCCCGGAAAGTGGCCCCAACCCGGAACCGTGTTTGGCCGAACGAAGATGAAGTAGCTGACAATCACCGACAGCCAAATGGCCACGCCGCCCATCATCGCTGTTGGCGCTTTGTGCCAGCGGTCGGTCTTTGGCTTAGCTACCATGCCGAAGCGCCGCGCTAGGGCTCGCACCAGCGGAGTCAGCGCGATGGCGAGCACCGCAGACGCGGCCACAGCCAGAAGATTGAGCGAGCTAAACGGCATAGCTGATAGCGAAATTAGAACGGTTAGGACTGGATTAGTGTAAGTGGAAAGCTAATCGATAGCCGGATTCAAATCAAGTCTGGATGACGAAAATTCGCGGTATACTAAGCTCCCGACGACATACATAGGCGAGGGCTGAGCGATGGAACAAGTGATGGTTGAGTCGCAAAATATGCCGGCTCCGACAGGAATTTCCAGCCGACAACGCGAGCATCTTTTCTATACCGGCATGGCTGTCGCGATCGTGATGACTGTCTTCGCCGGATTCGCGCAGACGTATTACCTGAAATCGTATTTTGGCAGGCCGCCACTTTCGCCGCTGCTCCATCTCCACGGGATCGTGTTCTCGTCCTGGCTCGTTCTCTTCATAATTCAGACCTCGCTCGTCGCCGCCAACCGCACCCGCGTCCATCGGCGCCTGGGAATTGCCGGAGCCGTGATTGCCACGCTCATGGTCCTGATCGGTACTGCGACTGCAATCATACGAGCGAAACAGGGAGCGGCGCCGCCGGGAATCCCCCCGCTGGCATTTCTCACTGTGCCATTGTTCGACATGCTGGTGTTTCCGAGTTTGGTAGGGGCGGGATTCTATTTTCGGCGTCGGGTGGACGTACACAAAAGGCTGATGCTGCTGGGGACAATTGCGATACTGCCGGCGGCGGTCGCCCGTTTGCCCTTCGCGTTCATTCAGCAGAATGGAGCGCTGGCGTTCTTCGGGCTGGCCGACCTCTTCATTATCCCTTGCATCATTTACGACTTCATCTCGCGCGGGCGTATCCATCGCGCCACCGTCGTGGGCGGCTTGCTGATCGTAGCCTCGCAGCCGCTGCGCCTGATGATTTCCGGAACGCAAACCTGGCTCACGATCGCAACCTGGCTAACGCAATTAGTACCGTGAAGAGGACCGCGTAGCGGTATAAGAAGGTAGCCAAGGGTAAGTCGCGATCGCAATCGAGACGCCACCCCTAGAAAGATAGTGAGAAAAGATCTTCGCGCGCTGAAGGCGCGCGAAAGATACGAAGGGGCATTGATCCAGGGGTGTCGCGTCGAAACGACGCTTACCCCTGGCTACTATCTCTCACACCTACGGCGTGAAGATTATCCCGATTGCAAAGTTGCCATGAATCACCGCCACGATCGTCTCCGACGTTGGCTAGTCAGCCGTCATTGTCGATTCCCCCAGGTATTTCTTCAGCCAACCATGAACTTCCTGGTAGAAAAATTTGCTGTTCTCGCCTTTGAGGATCCAGTGGTTTTCGTCAGGCCAGACAATTAACTTACTCGGGACGCGCAGGCGTTGCAGCACGCTCCAATTCTCAAGTGTCTGATTAAGCGGCACGCGGAAGTCGTTTTCGCCAACGGACAGCAGGATGGGCGTGCGAAAGTTTTTTGCCAGCCGAATAGGATTTTGTTCACGCCAAATGGCCGCTTGCTCCCAAACGGGGCCGCCGTTGCTAACCTCGCGCGAATAGATCGTGTCGCTGGTTCCCCATTGCGACTCCAGATTGATCAAACCCGCGTGGCTAATCAGCGCCTTGTAGCGAGTAGTTGTTCCTTGCAGCCAGTTCGCCAGATGCCCGCCGTAGCTGGCGCCGGCCGCTGCCTGGCGCGCGCCGTCGACAAACGGATAAAGACGAATCGCCTCATCCGCGCCTTCGTTGATCTCCTCCGCCGGTCCCTTGAATGGATCGCCTTGAATGCTTTGCGCAAACGCTGCGCCGAAGCCGGTAGAACCCGAGTAGTTTGTCAGCAGCACCACGTAACCCGGCCGCGCCAACATGTAATAGTTCCAACGCAATCCCCAATTGTCTCGCCACATGCTGTATGGCCCGCCATGCATCACGACCAGCAGCGGATACTTTTTCTTCTCGTCGAAATTTGGCGGCAGCGCGACCATGTTGTGGATGCGCTTGCCCGCCTTGCTGGTAAACCAAAAGTGCCGCACCGGCTGCCAATCGATTTGGGCGGTGCGCTCGGCGTTGAAAGTCGTCAGTGCTTGCTGAGTCTTGTCGTTCAGGTTAAGCCGAAAAATCTCCGGCGGACTCATCGCGCTTTCCCAACTCGCAACGACGATGGTGGACGACGCCCTCCGCGGAATGCGGAGGTTGGTGTAGACGCCGCGCGTCATGTCCATTGCCAACCGCACTTCGCCGCCACTCACCGGCAAGGTAAACAGCTTTTCGTTACCTGCTTCTTCAGCCAATAAATAAATTGTCTTGCTGTCGGGCGTCAGCGCGTAACTACCAACTGAGCGATCAAATGCGGAAGTAAGAATCGCGGCGGGACCAACATTGGGCCAGCCGAAGCGCGCCAGTCGATCGAGGTTGTAGACTTTGCCGTTGCTGCCTTCGATAGTTGCGATCGCATAAAGCGCGCGGCCGTCGGGACTGAAAGCCGGACGGCTAAAACTCTCC
>JANMVC010000550.1:0-2981 GCA_031392315.1 Pyrinomonadaceae bacterium
CCGACATCGTAATCGGCGCCGGTGGTTACGTTTCGGGGCCGGTGTTGCTGACGGCAGCACTGATGCGAATACCGACGCTGGTGTTGGAGTCAAACGCGCTGCCAGGTTGGACCAATCGAGTGTTAGCGCGTTTTGTTGACAAGGCCGCGATTTCGTTTTCGGCAGCGCTGCCTTACTTCCGAGGTAAGGCTGAAGTGACCGGCAACCCGGTGCGGCGTGAGTTCTTTGAGATACCGCCGCGACAGCGAGATGCTTCGCAGTTTTCAGTTTTGGTGTTTGGCGGCTCGCAGGGCGCGCATGCGATTAACGAAGCGATGATTGCCACGCTGCCGCAACTCGAAGACTTGCGCAGCGTGTTGCGCATCACTCATCAAACAGGCGAGGCGGATTTTGAAAGAGTGCGCGCCGGCTACTTCGACGCAGGTTGGGCTGAACGAGCGGATGTCAGACGCTACATCGACGACATGGTGGTTTCATTCGGCAACGCAGACCTGGTCATCTCGCGTGCAGGCGCCACGACGATCGCTGAACTGATCGCGGCAGGAAAAGCCGCCATCATGGTTCCGTTTCCGTTAGCGGCTGACGATCACCAGCGAAAAAACGCGGAGGCGCTGGTGGCGGAAGGGGCCGCCCTGATGATTCTGCAAAAGGATCTGACGGGCTTAACGCTGGCGGCGGAGCTGGAAAAACTCGTGAGGTCGCCGGAGGAAGTCAGGAAAATGGAAGAAGCGAGCCGCGGGTTAGCGCGGGGAGACGCCGCCGCGGCGGTGGGTGACCTGGTGGAGCAATTGGTGGGGAAGTAAGTCGGCAGACGGCAGGAGCAGGAGCAGGAGCAGACGGCAGACGGACCGAAGACCGAAGACCAAAGTCCAAAGCCATGAACCAAAGATTTGAAATTCAAGATTGGAAATAATGTTTAGAAGAATTCAGCACGTACATTTTGTGGGCATCGGCGGGATCGGTATGTCTGGGATCGCCGAGGTGCTGGTCAATCTCGGCTTCCGCGTTTCCGGTTCCGACGCCAAACGATCCAACGTCACGGACCGTTTGCAAGGCATGGGGATTGATTTCGCCGAGGGGCACGACGCTGAAAATGTTGGTGACGCGCACGTCGTGGTTCGGTCCACCGCTGTGCGCGACGACAATCCGGAAGTGATGGAAGCGCATCGGCGTTCCATCCCGGTTATTCCGCGGGCAGAAATGCTGGCGGAGCTGATGCGCCTTAAGCCGCACACGGTGGCGGTTGCGGGTTCACACGGCAAGACCTCGACGACCTCGATGGTTGCCACCGTACTTGGCCATGCGGGACTGGATCCGACGATTGTTGTGGGCGGCGTCGTGGGCGCGTTTGGATCAAATGCGCATTTGGGCACCAGTGATCTGATGGTGGTCGAGGCGGACGAAAGCGACCGCTCGTTTCTAATGCTGACGCCGACGATTGCCGTTGTGACCAACATCGACCGCGAGCACATGGACTACTACCACGACATGGACGACGTGCGCGCCTGCTTCACGAGTTTTGTAAATAAGGTCCCTTTTTACGGCGCGTCGGTTCTGTGTCTCGACGATCCGAATGTGCAGGCGATCATTCCGGCGGTTGAGCGTCGTCGCATAACTTTCGGATTGAGCGCGCAGGCTGACATCTCCGCACACAACATTCGCTTCGATCAAAACTTTGGATCGGAGTTTAGTGTTTGGCACGGAGCGGACGTGGTCGGCGATATTTCGTTGCCGGTGCCAGGGCTGCACAACGTCTACAACGCGCTCGCGGCAATTGCCGTCGGCTTCGAGTTAGACGTTCCGTTCACGCAGATATCCGAGGCGCTCAGTAGTTTCACTGGCGCCGGGCGAAGGTTTCAATTCAAAGGCGAGGCGGGTGGCGTGATGGTAGTGGACGATTACGGTCACCATCCCACTGAAGTGAAAGCGACGCTAGCCGCGGCAAAGATCGGCTCGGGCGGCCGGCGGATCGTAGTTCTGTTTCAGCCGCATCGCTACAGCCGGACCCACGATTTGATGGAGGAATTCGCGCGCTCCTTCAACAATGCGGACACGCTGTTTGTTACCGACATTTATGCGGCGAGCGAAGATCCGATCGAGGGCACGACCGCGGAATCCCTGACCGCCGCGATTAAGCGCTTCGGCCACAAGGATGTTCGCTACGTTGGACCGCTGGAGACTGCCGCAGAGGCTTTGCGCGATCACGTCTTGCCGGGCGATCTGGTTTTGACGTTGGGCGCTGGAACGGTCAGCCGGGTAAGCGATCAGTTGTTGGCCTTGCTGCGCGAGCGAAGCGAAGCAAAGAGTAGTTAGCCGGCCGAAGTTATGAACGAAGCGGTAACAGAAACTGACTTTCGCGTGCGCGATGAGAGATTGCAGGAGATTGCCACGCGTCTGGGAGTGCGCGCCGAACGCGGGCGGCGTTTTGCGGAGTTAACCAGCTTGCGCGTGGGCGGCGCGATTGATTGGGTTCTGTCGCCGCAAACAGAAGCGCAAGCGGCGGCAGTGGTCCACGAGATGGACAGCGCGCGCATTGGCTGGCGGGCGCTCGGGTCGGGCAGCAACATTCTGGCTGACGATGGCGATCACCATTACGTGGTTTTGAGTTTGAAAGATTTGAAGGGCGAACTCGAGTTTGACGGCGAACGCGTTTCTGTTCCGGCGGGTTATTCGCTACCGCGACTCTGCATCGATGTCGCGCGGCAAGGCCTGTCGGGAATTGAAGGACTGGGCGGAATCCCCGGGACAGTGGGCGGTGCGCTCTGGATGAACGCCGGCGCCTATGGCCATGAGATTGGCACGGTCACGGAAACAGTGCGCGTCGCGCGCGGAGGAAAAGTGGTGGCAATGCCGGGCGCTGACATCCAGTGGAATTATCGTCACACGTCGTTTGCCGAAGGCGAATTGTTGCTGGGCGCTACGCTGCGTTTGGCTCCCGACGACGCGGAAAAAATTCGGGCGCGGATGGAAGATGCGAAGTC